>JAJRSQ010000438.1 GCA_024278725.1 Chloroflexota bacterium | reverse complement strand
GTGGCGGCGTTTTTGGCGGCACTCCACGCGCGCGGGGTAGTCTGCTATCTGGCATCCGGCACAGATGAACCGATGGTACGCCGTGAAGCCGCGCTTTTGGGGGTGGCGGATTATTTTTCGGGCATTTTCGGCGCGCGGGATGATGACCGCCATCTTTCCAAACGGGAAGTGGTGACGCACATCTTGCGGAAACACCATCTGCGGGGCGATGAATTGGTCGCCATCGGAGATGGTCCCGTGGAGATTCTCGCCGCCAGAGACGCGGGCGCGCGGACGCTCGGCGTCGCCTGCGACGAAATCGCCGGACGGGGGCTTGACCCCCAAAAACGCCACCAACTGCTCGCCTGTGGCGCGGAAACCGTCATCGCTGATTTTTCCCAACTCGATACTCTGCCCGCATGGTTGGGCTTGAAAGGAGACCGTGAAACCCAATGAAACCTTATCCCAAATTTGACCGCAGTAAATTGCTGCTGAAACCGCTGGATGAACGCCGGCACGATATGACCTTCGCCGATATTCTCCCTTTGGACGCGCAAATCCCCGCGCACAACGACCCCAATCTGGAGACCATTGCCGCGCGGATGACCCATGCCCGCCGCACCGACCGCCCGGTGATTCTGATGATGGGCGCGCACGTCATCAAAACAGGGTTGTCGCGGTTTGTGATTGATATGATGGAGCGGGGCATCATCACCCATATTGCCATGAACGGCGCGGGTCCCATCCACGATTTCGAGATGGCAAAAATCGGCGCGACCACCGAAAGCGTGGCGCGTTACATTCAGGCGGGGGAATTCGGGCTGTGGCGCGAAACGGGCGACATCAACCGAATTGTGGCGGAAGCGGTGCGCGACGGCATCGGCTATGGGGAAGGCGTGGGGCGCGCGGTGGCAACGGGAAACTTCCCCCACCGCGAGGTGAGCATTCTGGCGCAGGCGTTCCGCTTGCGTGTGCCGGTCACGGTACACATCGGCATCGGCTACGACATCATCCACGAACATCCCAATTGCGATGGCGGCGCGCTGGGGGCGGCATCGTATCACGATTTTCTGGTTTTCGCGCACACCGTTTCGCAGTTGGAGGGGGGCGTGCTGTTGAATTTCGGCACGTCAGTGATGGGACCGGAAGTGTACCTCAAGGCGCTGTCTATGTCGCGGAACGTGGCGCGGCAATCGGGCGCGGAGATTCGGCGCTTCACCACAGCCGTCTTCGACTTGCTTCCCCTCGCCGATGATGCCGTTCACACCGAAGCGCCGAAGTCCGATTACCGCTATTATTTCCGCCCGTACAAAACCATTTTGGTGCGCACCGTGGCAGATGGCGGCGAAAGTTTCTACATTCGCGGCGACCATCGCGCCACCCTGACCACCCTGTATCACCGCCTATTGCCCCATTTTCCGCATCCCTCAGATTGATGTAGAATGTTCGGGAGCGATTCGGCTCATTTATCAACCCTCATCCATTTTATGGTCTGTTTTTGCAATGAAGAAAAAACGGCTCGAAACCATCCTATCTCAATTCCCCCAAAAGCACGTGCTGGTGCTGGGCGATTTTTTTCTGGATGAATACCTTCTGCTCGACAGCACCTTGAGTGAACCCTCGCTGGAAACGGGATTGGACGCATTTCAGGTGGTTGAACGATACATCTCCCCCGGCGGCGCGGGAACCGTGGCGGCGAATCTGCGCGCGCTCGGCGCGGAAGTGGCGGTGCTGGGCATCACCGGCGACGACGGGCACGGGCTGGAACTGCGGCGGGAATTGTCGCGCTGCGGGGCAGATATTTCAAACCTGCTCACCGTCCCCCAATGCGTGACCCCCACTTACACCAAACCAATTCTGCGTGAGCCGGATGGCACATCCCGCGAATTGAACCGGCTGGACATCAAAAATCGGCGGGCAATTCCGGCGGATGTGCCGTGCAAATTGGCGGCGCGGCTGTGGGATTATGTTGCCACGGTGGACGCTATTGTGGTGGGCGACCAAATTACGGAAGCCGTCGGCGGGGCGGTGAACGGAAAAATCCGCGCTTCGCTGGAGGAAATCGGCAGAACCGAGCGGCGCGTGCTGGTTGATTCGCGGGCGCGGGGAAACCGTTTCCGCAATGTGATGCTGAAGCTGAATGTGGCGGAAGCGATGGCTGCCACCGGCGCGCGCAGCCTCGATGCGGCGGGCGAGCAGTTGTGGCGGCAAACGGGAAAACCCGCCTTCATCACCCTCGGCGCGGATGGGATACGGATTTTCACCGCTACCGGCGCGACATCGGTGGCGGGCGTGCCCGTTCCCCCGCCAACTGACCCCGTCGGCGCGGGCGATTCGACGATGGCGGGCATCGCGCTGGCGCTGTGCTGTGGCGCATCGCCGGCAGAAGCAGCGGAAATCGGCAATTATGCCGCCGCCATCACCGTGCAAAAAATCGGCTGCACGGGTACGGCATCCGTGCCGGAAATACGGCAAATATTCGCCGCCACCCCAAAAAAGTAATTTTTCCCCGTATCTATACAGGGGTGTCATTGCGAAGTCCGTAGGGCTGAAGCAATCCCCACTATTCAACCCGGGGATTGCACCCTTCGGGCATTTTCAACTTCGCTTCGCTCGCAATGACATTTGTCACCCTGATGGCTGTATAGTCACTTTCCCCCAACCCATTTTCAAGTTACATTGGGCATATGCGTAAGTGCGCTTACCGACTCCCATACAAATTTCGGCTATAATTTAACTGTGATACCTGATGTCGCTGATTTTTTAAAAATTCATCTGTGAAAATTCGGAAAATCTGCGTACCCACAGGGCATTATAATCATCAGTGTTCTATTTTGGTTTTTTCCGAAGAGCAGGAAATGTAGGGGCACGCTGCAGCGTGCCCCTACAACGCCACCGATTTTCGTTAAAACCGGATGAAAATGCGTAAGAGCGGCTCGCAAATCGCCCCTGCGGCATAAAATCATGAAAACCGGCAACCTTAAAATTTACT
>JAJRSQ010000437.1 GCA_024278725.1 Chloroflexota bacterium | reverse complement strand
GAAAGCGCTGACACCGGCATTCTGGCAGCGTAATCCGCCGAGTGGCTTATTGCATCACTCCGGTCGGGGTAGTCAATACACCGCGACCGGATATCAACAATTGTTAAAGAACCGACAGTGCCAAATCAGTATGAGCGGCACCGGCAATTGTTACGATAATGCGCCGACGGAGAGTTTCTTCGGTAGTTTGAAAACGGACCGGGTGCACCAAACGCACTACAAAACTCGAACTGAGGCGCGAACCGATATTTTCTTTTACATCGAAGTGTTCTATAATCAACAACGGCTCCGGTCAACGCTTGGATATCTCAGCCCGGCAGCATTTGAGGCTGCATATCATACCCGTACCCCATCGGGCTTAACCCCGTGTCCACAGTAACGGGGGAAGATCACCTGTTTGCTCACCCGTTAAAGTATAAAGTTTGCCATTCATCTTGACAAACCACACCGCCGTCGGTACTGCTTTGCCGCTTTTGCGAAAAGTTGTCATATTGATGTATTTATGCCGTTCGAACAATGTCATTGCCACACCTCCACTTACGATTTCCACAAAAACCCGACCCCGCGTTTGCCCAGAATTTCGCCATCAAAAACCACTTCCGCAGACCCCTGCGTTGCGCCAAAACAGACGTGCAAGGGCAGTAAATGTTCTTCGCGGGGATGACAATACCGGGCGCCGGGTGCTTGCTCCCAGTCCATCAACCGGTCTTCACGCTCACGTTGCGACAGCGACCCGGTACACGTTTCAATGAGCCAGTCCTGAAAGGCGTCATTCTGCGGGTCGGCGCCGTCGCTATTGCCTCCAAAAAATGCCCGCTGGTTGTGGAACGAAAATCCGGAACCCAATACCAGAATATTCTCATCGACCAACGCGCGCAATGTCTTGCCTATTGCAATATGTACCCCCGGCTCCAGCCCGCCCACCAGCGATAGCTGGATGGTCGGTATCTCCGCCTCAGGATATATCAATTTCAGGGGGATATAGGTTCCGTGGTCAAAGCCGCGTTCAACATCGACGCGGGCCGGGATGTCATTGGCTGCCAACAATCCAGCCAGCCGTTTCGCCAACGTGGGATGCCCAGGCGCGGGATAGACTATCTCATACGCCTCTTTCGGAAAACCATAGTAATCATACAGCATCGGCGGGCGTTCTGCCCCCAACACGGTCGCGGAGCGTTCCTCCCAGTGAGCACTGACCACGATGATAGCCTCCGGTTTGGTCAATTGCACGGGCAATTCCGTCATAAAATCGACCATCACCCGGTGCCCCGGTTCACCCAACAAGGGGAGCGGACCCCCGCCATGTGGGACAAAAACAATTTGCATCGGTTCACCTCGTTTTTTTATGCGAATTGAGCCAGTACAATCAGAGCAAAGCCCAGTAGAGCCATATTCTTCATAAAACCAACCAATTCATTCATTTTAACTTGTTGATCTTCAACCGTCCAAAAGTTGTGCATTATGATCGTGACCGGGATGAGGAACAGCACCCAAGCAACCATCCCCCAAAACAGATACTGCCAAAACAGCACGCTCAACCCGCCGATGAGTAACAATACGCCACTGCCAAGCACGGCCAATTGGGGTGCGGGCACGCCTTTTGACCGGGCATAGCCGCTCATCATGTTAAGCTGCGAAAAGTGGTTGAAGGCGTTAAACAGCAAGTACACCCCCACAATAATACGACCAATCCAAAACACAATATTCATTTTGATTTTCTCCTTTAATTCTGTTATCATACATATGTTGGCTAAACAATATATGATAGATAATAAACACCTGTCGCCAAGATGTCAACCACCAAAATCGGTCATTTGTCGGATAAACAACAAAGGGGGAAAAATGTTGGCAAACCCTATTCAAAAAGAGAAAATCGATCCGCGCGTCAAGCGAACCCGCACCCTAATCCGACATGCATTCGATGAATTACTGGCGGAAACAAGCTTCAAATCGATTACCATCCAAAGCATCACCCAGCGCGCCGAGATAAACCGCGCCACATTTTACGCCCATTTCCCCGACAAATTTGTACTACTGCAAGACACCATCCAGCGGGCGTTTCAGCAGGAGTTGGAAAAACGCACGCTGAGTGCATGCCATTACAGCGACGACAATCTGCTGGCGCTGATAATCACGGTATGCGAATTTATTGCGCAATCAGACCAGCACTGTAAAACCATCGACAGCGAATTTGATATGCTGGTCGAAACGCAAGTCAAAAATCAAATCAGGGTTTTGCTGGAACACTGGCTCTCGCTCACCGGCTCGGAGATCGCCCCAGGTATTGCCGCCACGGCAACTGCTTGGGCGATTTACGGATTGGCAATTTACTGGAAGCATAACAGAAGCGCAGCAAAACCATCTGCCGAGCAATTCGCACAGCAGGTCTTTCCGTTAATCACCGCAAATTTAAAAATGGTTCAACCGATATAACAAAAGAAAAAACACCATCCTGCAAAGTTCAAAGATAACAGTTTCCTTTGACTTTCACGTCGTCCGCTATCATAATATCTGCCATCTGATACCCATTCAAAAGAGAGTAAAACGATGACAAAACGTAAACGAAAACAAGGAGCGTCCCCCTTCGGGCGCGGGTTCTCCTGGATGCGCTCCCAACCCGATACCCTTGAACAAGCACTCGGTTATGTAGACCGCCTCATCGACCGCGGACGCTTCCCCGAAGCGCTGGAACGGGTGACCACACTGCAAGCCAAATACCCGCAGTCACCTGAGCCCCATTATTACGCCGGTTATATTCACACCCAGATGGGCAATCTCTGGGAGGCTGTGACCGGTTACGAATGGGCGCTTGACCTGAACGGCGGACCGGAATTGTGGCTGCCATTGGGGGGTCTGTATCTCCAACTTGATTTAAAGGCGCTGGCGCTGCACGCCTTTCGCAATTCACGGGTTGCCGGAATCGATTCACCGGAAGACAACATCCCCGCGCTAATCGATATTCTGGAAAGTGAAGTCGATCTGATGGCCACCGACCTGAATATTTCCCGCAAAAAGGCTGCCCGCGGACTGCGTTTGATGGAGAAAGGGCAGGAGGCGCTGCAGACCGGCGACTATCCGGCTTGTATCCGGCTGAACCGTCAAGCCATCGCACAGACCGGCGACTGGCCGCCCCCGCACAATAACATGTCCATCGCCCAATTTTACAACGGCCAGCCGCAAGCCGCCATCAACACGGCTCGGGCAGTTCTCACGTCTGACCCGCACAATCTACAGGCATTGAGCAATATCATCCGCTATTTGGCATGGAGCGGTCAAAAAGATACCGCACAGACATATTGGCATACCCTGCGTGATATTCCGGCCACCAACGCCTATGAGCAAATCAAAAAAGCCGAAGCTGCCGCTATCGCTGCGGATGATGCCGCTGTCTATGATATCCTCACCGGCATATCAGCCACTGACGCATTTCCCCCGGCTTTCCAAACGCAGGTCGACACCTTTCTGGCGGTGGCCGAAGCCAATCTGGGGCATACTGCCGCCGCCAAGCGGCGTTTCAAACGCCTCAAACGGATTGACCCGCGCGTTACCTATTTGCTGAAGGCGTTGCAAAACAGAAAGCCGGGTCCCGGCATAAGCGACCGTTTCCCGTATTTTCACAGCACGCAGTTGGTCAACCGCAGCACCATGGATCGCCTGATAGATATCGTCTCCCGGCGGGACACTCTTTCAGAAAAAGAATTTCGCGCTCAAATGGATGCTTTCGCCGCACAGTATCCCCAATATGTACTCATCGCCGAGAAATTTATCTACGAAGAAGACCAGGTATTAGGGGGGATTCAGACGCTTTCTTTTCTGGGCACGCCCGCCGCATATGACGCGCTGCACGCCTTCGCCACAGGGCAGCGAGGCACGGAAAATGACCGTATGGAAGCGCTGATGGCACTCGCCCAAGCCGGGAAACTCCCCCCCGATACGCCAATAAATTTCTGGCGCAACGGGCAATGGGAAAAAGTTCTGCTCCAAAGTTACAACATCACCGATGAACGGGAGCAGCCGCTCCCACCGGAAATTGAGGAACTCATGCTGCGGGCTCATCTGGCTGGGGAAGATGGAGATGACCCTGAAATGGAGCGGCTGCTCAAAAAAGCAATGGCAATTAACCCCGATATTCGTGAAATACACAATAATTTGGGAATCATATATGCCCGGCGCAACGATATGCTCACGGCGAACCGCTATTTCCGGCGCGCGCTGGAAATTGACCCGCTGTACGTTTTCCCATGCTGCAATCTGGCATTGGACGCACTGGCCAATGACGCCGTCGAAGACGCCCGGGCATTACTCGACCCGCTCAATGCCCTGACCCGCCTCCATCCGCAAGAGATGACGTTTTTGAGCTATACCCGGGCACGGTTGAGCTTGGCGTTGAAAGAATATGATAATGCGCGCAACCACATCGAAATCTCCCTCCAAATTAACCCGGATTTTGAACCGGCGCAAGAATTGATGGAACATCTCAGTTTTTTGGAAAAGATGGAACCGCTCTTCAGCAATGCTTTCATCGAAAAGCTCCACGCTCAAAATTTGAGAAAACGACAAAAGCAGCAGACCCGGCTAACGACACCACATCCCTCACTCGCTGAGGCGCTCTCCATTTTCACCAAAGATGAACTGACCGCCATCGCGCGCGCTACGGTTAGCGGCGGGGGCTGGTCAACATTGCGCAAGGCGGATCTACTGCAGCGCGTTCACGCCTCACTCACCGACAATACCAATCTGGAAAGGCTTCTCGAAACCCTCACTCATCGGGAACGCGCGTTACTGCAGGAAATTCTGACAGATGGAGGGCATATTCTATGGGACACGTTTGACAGCCGCTTCGACAACGATATGGAGGAGTCCCCGCATTGGATATACCACACCCCCGCCTCGATGATGGGACGCTTGCGCCTGCGGGTGCTGCTCACCGAAACCACCACCGACGGGCAATTATGGCTGGCAATTCCCGCCGAACTGCGCCAGCCGCTGGCAAACCTACTCGCCCGCGGCAAGTGACCGGACTGCCACCGGGAAACCCCGTCCCATACCCGGGAAAAACCTGCGGAAAGGGACGTGCGCCCCCCATATTCTCTCACTGCGCCGGCAATCGCCCTGTGGCGACTGGACGCGGCGCTGTTGGGCATGTCTATCTTCGGCTACCGGACCCGGGACTGGCTGACCGGCAGAGACGGGCAGGGCGTCTGGTTTCTGCTGGCGAAGATGGTCGGGGCGCACGGCATAGTCGGTCTCGCCACCTGGCGCGCCTTATTCTTGGACAGGACAAACGCATCTAATTTTTTGCGTTAAAAGCAATAAAGAAGGTAATCAAAAGCACCTGGTGGAAGACATCAAAGATATTTTTGACCTTGAATTTGCAGAACCGGTTCCTTTTTCAGGCATAGCCCACGATTATGCACGAACCATTGAAAAAGGGCACGGACACATAGAAATCAGAGAATGCCGGACAATTTCAGAGCCGGAGTTCATAAAATACCTCCGAAAATATGAGGGACGGAAAGACCTACAAACCATCGCCTTAGTCAGGGCAACGCGCCGAACCAAAGATGAGGAAAGCGTGCAAAATCGCTACTATATTTCCGGTTTGTCCGGTGATGCCAAATCCATCTTGAAAGGGGCTCGCAAGCATTGGGGGATTGAAAATTCTCTGCATAGGGTACCGGATGTTGTTTTTCGTGAAGATGAAGCCCGAATGCGACGTGGAAACACCGCTCATAATTTTGCGGTGCTACGACACTTGGCGCTTAATCTGTTGCGAAGCGAAAAATCCCGCCCTAAAAGTGTACGCGGCAAACGCTTGAAAGCTGCTTGGGATGAAGATTACCTGCTTAAAATTCTTTCTGCTCTGAATTAAGATGCGTTTGCCCTGTATTCTTAACTTGTTACTGATGGGTTAAGTCCATTTTGCCATCCGGTCGTTCAAATTGGGTGATGGGACGTGTCTCATACAACATCACCATAATGCGATGCCACACCGGCGCTGCCCCGGTAAGACCACTGACATTATCCATAGGCGTTGCGTCAGAGTTGCCAAGCCACACGCCCACTACAAAATCAGAAGTGTACCCTATCGTCCATGCATCCCGAAACTCATTGGTGGTACCGGTTTTCACGGCTGCCGGGAAGGGTAATTCGAGTGGGTTGCCCCGCCGCATGGTCAACATCCGAGCTTCGTTATCCGACAAAATGTCGGTGAGAAAATAAACTTGCTCCGGTTTGGCGACCGTTTCTGTTTGTGGAACAGTATTATCCAGCATAATCGTGCCGGACTCATCCGTTGCGCGAATGATGGCATACGGACGGCTCTTCACCCCGCCATTTGCCAAAACCTGATACACGCCTGTCATTTCCAGCAATGACACTTCTGCCGAACCCAATGCCAACGACAGCCCATAATTTTCGTCGGTCAGTGACGTGATTCCCATTTTATGTGCCAGCGCTTTTACCCGGTCAATTCCAACAAATTCCAACGCTTTGAGCGCCGGAACATTTCGAGAATTCGCCAAAGCCACACGCACAGTCATCTCGCCGAGATACTTTCCATCGGCGTTCGTGGGGATATAATCTCCCCCCTGCCCATCAGAATACACAATTCGTTCATCTCGTAATATGGTTTCAGGGGTCCACCCATATTGAAATGCCGCCAAGTACACAACGGGTTTAAAGGTTGACCCCGGCTGGCGCGGCCAAACAGCCATATTAATCTGGCCGCCATCCGGATCATTGAACGACGGGCTGCCAACCATCGCCAAGATTGCACCGGTATGCGCATCCAGCACAACCACCGCACCACTCGATATATTTTTTGAGGATAGTACGTCAAGCTGTGCAACCAACGCATTCTCCGCTATAGATTGTATTTGGGGGTCAAGTGATGTTTGCACCTGCAAGCCTCGCTTAAAAAGGTCTCCATCCGGGAATGTATTCTCCAGTATTTCGCGAACAAACATCACAAAATGCGGAGCCTGCAAATCCATCTTTTGCTGTTGTAATTTATTCAGTACCGGTTGCTGCCGGACACGTTCAGCATCCTCCGCCGAGATATATCCGGCTTCCGTCATCAATCGCAGCACCTGATTCTGACGCTCTTTTACCGCATCAGGGCGTGTAAACGGATCCAAAAACGCGGGTTGCTGTGGTAATCCGACAAGCAACGATGCTTCAGCCAACGAAAGGTCTGCCGCATGTTTATTAAAATATACTTGGCTGGCCGCCTCAATGCCATACGCTCGATTTCCGTAATAAATTTGGTTCAGGTAAATTTCCAGAATATCATCCTTTCCGTAATACCGCGTGGTTTCCGTTGCCAGTACGGCTTCTTTTATCTTTCGACGAATGCTCTTCGCCATCCGTTCTTCCGGCGAAAAAAACACGTTGCGCACCAACTGTTGTGTGATGGTACTCCCTCCGGCAACAATGCTGCCGGTTGTCACGTTGAAATACACTGCCCGCAACATACCGAGCGGATCCACCCCAATATTTTGATAAAAATGCCGGTCTTCGGTAGCGATTGTAGCACTGATAACCATTGGTGATATCGCATCCAGCGGAACATAATACCGCTCACCAAAATCCGGGGGACTGATTTCCCACAGCGTGTTACCGTCCGCATCCAAAATCGAGGTTGTCTGAAAATCGAATTGTCGCGCTTTCAATTCTTCCGCTGACGGTAATTGCAACACCAGATAGCCATAACTGAGGGCTGCCGTACCCACCACAAAGCCAATCGCATACAATACGCCAATTAATGCCCACTTGAAAAACGGTAACGGCTCCCTGCGAGCAGGTTTCTGATGTGGCTTCTCCGATTTCCGGATATACGAATTAGACACGGTGTGCGTACGGTCAGCCGGGTTTGTGGAACGGGGCGCGGCACGGGCAAATTCCGGGTCGACGGGCGTTTCTATTTTTGAAGCGGGTTCGTTTTCATTGTCCATCATTCATCCACGATAAAAGATTGTTTGGAAAAAATCTTGCCAAACTTCTATTATTATAGTAAAAGAATCTAAATCAATCTATTTACTGACCAGATGTTGTGGCAACGGCAATGCAATCTCTAATCGGACAAACACTCACCGACCGGTACGAAATCAAAGAAAAAATTGGACAAGGTGGTTCCAGTACCATCTTCTTGGCATACGACCTACATTTACTGCGTTTGTGTGCAATCAAGAAAAACCTTGACGCTACTCCTGAAGCACAACGACAATTTGCAACCGAGGTACGTATTCTAGCTACCACCCGCCACCAAAATCTGCCCCACGTGTATGATTATTTTTCAACAGACGCCGGGCAATTTATGGTGATGGAATACATTGACGGCTGGAGCCTCAATCAACTCACGCGCAAAAAGCCGGATGAGGTATCGGTTGGGCAGATTTTGGGATGGATTGACCAGGTTTGCGATGTCTTGGAATATCTGCACCAACAAACACCCCCCATCATCCACCGGGATATAAAACCGGCAAACATCATCATCCGCCCGGATGATCAAGCCATATTGGTTGATTTTGGTATTTCAAAAGTTTACCGACAGGATCGCAAAACGTCCATCGGCGCACATCGGTTAACTTCCGGTTACGCGCCGCCGGAACAGTACGGTATCGGGAGCAGTAAAACAGATGTCCGCAGTGATGTATATTCCATTGGGGCAACACTATATGCATTGCTCACCCGTAAACGACCTCCGGAAGCCATCGAGCGTATTGCAAACGGTGTCGAGATTAGCCCGATTGAAACATTGAATCCGGCTGTCAGTTCCGATATTGCCTCGGTGGTTCGCCGCGCAATGGCACTTTCAATGGATGACCGGTTTCAAACAATCACCGCGTTTCGCCACGCATTAAAAACACCATCCGTTGCAGAGATTGCGCCTATGCCGCCAACGGAACCGACAGAGGGAAAACCGGTATCAACGGGCAGGGTCGTGTTCCTTTCAATCACCCTGGGATTACTGGCGTTGATGGTAATTGTCAGTATTGCCTTTGGACAGTGGGTTGTCCGTAGTGATGGTAGTTCCACACTGGCGCAATCTGCGATCGTCTCTGCCTCCGCAACAGTTCCCATCGCCGTTTTGGAAACTGCATCCCCTTCGCCATTTGCTACATCAACGCCAACCCAAACACCGTCACCTACCCCAACCCGAAAGCCAACGGCAACCCGCACGCCAACTGCCACATCAACGCCCAGAACTATCCGTATTCCATATACTTTGCAGCGGGGTGAAAATTTGTATTCGCTGGCGATGCGGTATAATGCAGACATCAACGAAATTATCAAGCTTAATGGGATCATTAACAGCCGGTCGTTGAGTCTCGGACAAGAAATTATCATTCCCGCTAACTCCGGTGGAGATAGCCTCAACTATACCGTTTATACTGTGCAACCCGGTGATACACTCGCCGGTATTGCGTTAGAATTTGACGTATCAATCGCCTCCATTCAGCTTGCCAATAGTATCCTTGACCCGCGCTCACTGATGGTGGGGCAATTGTTGATTATTCCACCGTCAGAACAGCAGACGGAATCAGCCCTAAAACCGTGCAACACCAGATCAAGCGCAGAGTTCGCCTATATTTGGGACCTCTATCGGGAATACCTGGGATGTCCGACCGGAAGCGAGTTCATTGTCCCCCAAATAGCCGAAGAAGCTTTCGAGGGCGGACACCTTTTCTGGCGTAGTGACAACGGCGCCGTGTATGTCATTTACGATCAGGATCCTTATCGCTCGTATCCGGCGGGTGTGTGGTTTCAGATTCCGTCAAGCTGGCGCTGGGATGGGCACAGCAATCCAAATGGCATCGGACTGAACCCGCCTTCCGGATATGTCGAACCTGTGCGGGGGTTCGGTTGGCTATGGCGAACCTATCTTGGGGGACCATCCGGTGATTTGGGGTGGGCATTGGATAAAGAGTATGGATTTGCAAACTTGGCAAAAGTACAATCTTTTGAAAACGGGTTGATATTCAAAGGTAGCTCGGACCGGGTTTATGCCTTGCTACCCTACGGGTATTTTTCCAGCGATTGATCCGGCAAAAGAAAGTATTTCTGCATAGTGAAACTGTGCGATAAAAATTTACCACTGCGGAACTACAATCATTACAATTCAGGGAAAATCCAAACGAGTGACACATAATCTCGGTTGTCTCGGTGAGAGGAAATTGACCCATTTGGAGCAGTTGATTGATACACTCACCAACACTGCACAATGGATTGGTCAGGACGTATAGCACAACCAATCTTCCTCCCCCAGATTCTACACATAAAAAACACGGATAACCCTGCGCCTTTTGCAGTGCCGATATCCTGCTCGCCACAGACAAACCCCAGCCTTGTCCCAATCCCGCCCCAGCCACCTTCAAAAAGGTACGGGGTTGGGCTGAGGGGAGCGGTCACCGCCCGGAAACCCAACAGATAATCGTCGTGTGACCACCAAACTTCACCGATGCCGGGGGCATCGCCCGTGAATATCGACAGGATTGCACCGACCATTTTGCTCGACCCCGCATTTATGCCCGTGAAAATAGCCTGACCCGCCCTGCTCCGCACCGCCATACCCCCATATTGCTCGTGAAACCGTCGTGAACATCATTGGACACATCCCGGAACTGCCCCATGCCCTTTCCGGCGTGCAAGCTCCCCCTTGCCGCTCGGATAAAAGCCTTGCTTCGGGGATATTTCTTTGATATAATGCAGACAGTTTCGGGAAGTACCACTTGTCGAAACTGCAAATCTATTCGTTTACCTTCTGTTGGTCGTTTCACCGCCGGTGCTGTTGCGCCGTGCCCACAGAGGTATCCCCAGCGCCGAGCCGCTGCCACCCACTGTCATCTTCGATGACCCACCGTGGAACTCACAGCGTGTTTGGGACGAGCCGGTACCCACCTTCGACTGACGGTTTTTTCATTGACCCTCAGACGAGGAGGTACCCGCTTTGCCCAAACACGCTTTTTTGTTGCCCGATTTTGCCGCCAATCCGGCTGCCCCGGCGGTGCGCTAATACACCGCGGCTTAAGTAAGGCGACGATTACGCGGCGAGCGCTTTGCCTTTGTAAGTCCACTTGAACGGTTTGGCCATGGTGCGGTTGTAGTACTCAATGAAGGACAGGACTTTGGTTTTCAAGTCATCAACCGAGGTGAAGTTGCCGCGCCT
>JAJRSQ010000436.1 GCA_024278725.1 Chloroflexota bacterium | reverse complement strand
TTTGAAAAGAGGTCCGTCCGCTTCATTCAAACTTTCCAGCGCGGCTCTTTGCGCTTCGGCATCCTGCACCATCGAGCGGAATTTATAAATTTGGAAGCGTCGCCCGTTTTTGCCCACCCGTTCCTGCGTGAAAATCGCCGCGCCCGCCGACTCCATTTTGATGGCGAGGGCAATCAGCCCCATCAACGGCGCGAGCAGCGCCAGCCCCACCAGCGCCACCGAAAAATCAATCGTCCGTTTCACCAGCAAGCCCACCCCGCTGATGGTGCGCGGTTTAATGCCGATGAGCGGAATTCCCATCATCTGGGTCACGTCCATATGGCTCAGGGTGATTTGGAACATATCGGGCACGATGCGGGCGCGGATATTCGCCCGCTCGCAGATGCCGGTGATGCTCATAATTTTGCGGTGATACTGCCACGGCAGCGCGATGATAACTTCGTCGATGGCTTCTTCCTGCAATAACTGCGCGAGATTGTCGGTTGCCCCCAACGCCCGAAACCGCCCGATGTCGGTGACGCCTTTGATGGCATCGTCGTCCACAAAGCCGACAATCTCGTATCCCAACTGCGGATTCGCCACCACCGTGCGCATGATGGTGCGGGCAATCTCGCCCGCGCCGACGATGAGCAGACGCGCCACCCCGAATCCCCGTTTTCGCCAGCGCGACAGCATCAGAATTTTGAGCCAGTGCGCCCCCGCAACCAACGCCACCGTGAAAACCCCCGCGTATAAAAAGATGGCGCGGGAATAAAATGTGGGGCGATACACAAACACCAGCACAATTAACAGCACGATGCCGGTGGTTGTGCCGTCAAAAATACTCGCCCATTCATCCATCACCGAAAGTCGCCGTTTGTTGCGGTACAAATCTTTTTGCCAGTATGCCAGCATCAAAATTGCGGTGAGCAGAAAGACAAATGGGAAAAACGCCGTGTACGGCACATTGTTGGCGGGGTCAACGGCGCGCAGAAATTGCAGGGTATAGCGCACATAATATGCCAATCCGAAGGCAATATTGATGAGCGAGGCATCAACAATGACCCAAAACCACGGGTTCAGCCATAGTTTTTGGATGGATGTGGGTTGCGGGATGATGCTATTTTCGTTCAAAATAAAAAATCTCGCGGGTGGATGCAATAATTTTCGGCAAATGGACTCAAGTTCCGCCCAACACCTGCCGATATATGGTAACAGTTTCAGCGGCGGTTTTTTCCCAACTGAAACGCGCCGCCTGCCGCCGTCCTTTTTCTCTCAGCGATTGCGCCAGTGCGGCATCGGTGAATATTCGTTCCATGGCGTAGCTCAAGCCGGAAACATCATCGGGTGAAACCAAAACGGCGGCGTCGCCCGCCACTTCCGGCAGCGACGACACATCACTGGTGACCACGGGCGTGCCGCACGCCATCGCTTCCAGCACGGGCAGCCCGAACCCTTCAAAATGCGAGGGATACACGAACACGCTGGCGGCATTATACCACAAGGGCAGCTCATCCTGCGGCACGTAACCCGGAAAATGAATGTGGGGAGCCAGCCCCAGCGATTCGACCAATTGAAAGACCCGGCGGTAATACCAGCCTTTGCCGCCCGCAATCACCAGCAGCGGCGCGGACGCATCCCGCTGACGCCACGCGGCATACGCCCGAATCACGCCCTCGACATTTTTGCGCGGCTCGATGGTTCCCAGCCGAAAGATGAACCGCTCCGGCAGGCGTTTTTCGGCGCGGAAGGCGGCGACATCGGCGGCGGGGAGCGGGCGGAACGCCTCATCTGCGCCGCAGTAGACCGTATGCACCCGCGCGGGCGCAACCCCGAACGAGGCAATCACATCCTGCCGCGTACTTTCGGAAATGGCGATGACCGCATCGGCGCGGCGGGCGGAAATGCGGGTGAACGTGCCGAGATACCAGCGATTGAACGGTCGAAACAGTTGCGGATACCGGATGAAACTCAAATCGTAAATGGTCAGCACAGTGGGCAGACGGTTCACCAACGGCGACACAAATGCCAGCGCGTGCAGCAAATCCACCCGCTGCCGTTTCAGCCACAGCGGCAACGCGGACTGCTCCCACGCAATCCGGGCGATGGGATGTCGCGCCGGCAGTGAACTTCGCTGTGCCGCCAAACCATTTTGCGGCTGAAAATCGGTGTCGCTGTGATACGCCGTGAAGTGAAATGCGGCATCCACCTTCGGCAGATGGCGCAATAAATTGAAAATATACCAGCTAATGCCTGCACTGCGATACGATTGCTGCAACGAAAGCAGCTGGGCATTCAGCCCCACGTGGGGCGCAGAGGTCGGTTCTGTTTTCACGGAGCGTATTATACCATAACGCCCCGCATTTTCGCCAAGATTCCGCCGGGTTTGGGGTAGGCATTTTAGCGTATCTATTTTCAAGGAAGAAGATACTATTGAGCAGACCTGTTCCGATGTGATACAATGAGAATGATACACAACTTCAAACCCCGTGCAACACCGTTTCCGCACCGGTTCACTGGCATCATTATTTTTTGAATTATTTTCAACCACCGTCAAAACCAAAAGAGGGAGTCTCATGCGAATTCAACCCAAAACGCACAAAAAACTGTTGCGCATCACATTGCCGCTGATTGCCACCATCGTTGCCACCGCGCTAACGCTGGCGCTTCCGGCTGCCCGCGCCGACACCCCGCCGGACATTCCCGGTATCTCAACCGCACTTTTGCCCTTCAAAATCTACCTGCCGACCGTCTTCAAAAATTTCACCCCCGTCACCGGCAACAGCAACCTTTCCGATGTTGCCGTTGACCCGAACACGGGGCAGATTTTTGTCGCCAGCCTGCGCTCAAACGCCGTGCACGTCATCGACGGCGGCACCAACACCCGACTGCGCTCGGTGGGGATGGCGAACGGTCCCACCGGCGTCGCCGTACTCACCTCCACCGTCCTCGCGCCGGGGAGCGGCAGTTTCCAATTTGTGAACGACAAAATTTTCGTGACCCACCTGCACGCGCTCAACAATTGGAAACCGGGCGCGAAAGTCTTTTCCGCCTTCGACACCGTCGCCCGCGATGTCGGTCCCGATGGCGGATATGTCGGCGCGGGTCCGACGAAAGTTGCCGCCAACAACAATTTGGGGCGGGTATATATTTCCAACAAATGGGATAAACTGGCGGTCGTTGACGGCACGGCGAACCCCGAAACGCGCCTCGGCTGGGTGGCTCAAAAGGGATGGCAGGGAGCATACGGCATCGCCGCCAGCGAAGCCACCGGACGGGTGTATCTCGCCGCGCGCGACACCGGCGAGCTGGTGGTCTTCGACGGCAACGGCGACCGTCTGCTGCAACCGGACTATATTCCCACCCACATCGCGCCGCCGCGACCGTGCGCCGTTTTCGATGTGGCAGTCAACGAAGCGACGGGACACGTTTTTGTGACCTGTCCCGCACTGGGGCGCGTTTTTGTGCTGGATGAAGCCCTGCTCACCCTGCCCCGCACGGCGAACGCCACCACGCCGGAAAAACGAAACGGGAGTTGGGCGCGGGTGATGGACGCCGCCGCCGCGCCGTGGATTGCCGACATCGCCATTCCGGGCGGCACCGGCTCCGGGGAAGAGGGCATCGCCGTTGACCCCGGCACGGGTTGGGTTTTCATCACCAACGCGGCGCAAAACCGGGTGTATATTTTGCAGGATAGCCCTTCCGGCAGTGTATGGCTTCCGCCGATGGTGCTGGTATCCGGCTTCAGCACGCCGCAGGGAATTGCCATCAACCCGAACACCCATCGGGTATATGTCGCCAACGCCGGCGACAACACCCTCCGCGTGCTGGAAGGAACATCGCCGTTCACGGGGGTGACGAGTATTGTGTTGCCGTAACCGCTTCCATACAAAGGTTTTGAAAGGCAAAATTTGTAGGGGCGGCTCGCGAGCCGCCCCTACAACACGAAATCACGGAAAATACCAACCTTAAAATTCACTTTGCAACAACCCTGCCCCGTTCTCCGATAGTTGACAGCGCAACAGTTGAGCGATATACTTAAGCCATTCAAATCAAACGCTTTTTCCGTTCAGGAGGAATGTAGTATGAAACGTCTGGCATTGTTGATTCTGTTCATCGTCGCCCTGTCGCTGGCGGGATGCGGCACCCCCGCCGAAACCCCCGCCCCCACCGAGCAGCCGCCATCCCCCACCGACACCGCCGCACCCGCGCCGACCGCCGCCCCAACCGACACCCCCGTCCCGGCAACCCCGGAAACGCAGAAAGATGTCATCTACCTGAATTTGATGTGGCATCAGCACCAACCGCTCTACTATAAAGACGACGCCGGCGTTTATACCCGCCCGTGGGCGCGCGCGCACGCCACCAAAGATTATTACGATATGGCGGCGCTGGTCAGCGAATTCCCCAACGTGCATGTCACCTTCAACCTCACCCCCGTGCTGATACGCCAGTTGGATGACCTCGCTTCCGGCGCAAAAGACCAATACCGCGTGCTGACGGAAATCCCCGCCGACCAACTGACCGACGACCAGAAAACATTCATCCTGACCCGCTTTTTTGACGCGAATTGGGACCACATGATTGCCCGTTTCCCCGGCTACAAACGTCTGCTCAACCTGCGCGGACGAAACAGCGACCCGGAGACCATCGCCGCCGCGCTGGACACTTTCACCACCCAGGATTTCCGCGATTTGCAGGTGTGGTGGAATCTGGCGTGGTTCGACCCCTCATTTTTGGCGCAAGAGCCACTGAAATCGCTGGTGGAAAAAGACCGTGGTTTTTCGGAAGCGGATAAAGCCACCATTTTCGCCGAGGTTGACCGCATCATCCCCGAAATCCTCCCCCTGCACAAAAAATTGCAGGATGCCGGGCAAATCGAAGTGACCACCTCTCCGTATGCTCATCCCATCCTGCCCCTGATTTTGAACACCAAACTGGCGACCATCGGCGACCCGAAAGCCGCGCTGAAAGATAATTTCGCCGTGCCGCAGGATGTGAACGCCCAGCTTGAACGCGCCATTGACGTGTACCAACAAAAATTCGGACAACCCCCGCGCGGGATGTGGCCCGGCGAAGGCGCGGTGGCGCAGGATATTGTGGTCTATCTTTCCAACAACAATATCAACTGGATTGCCACCGGCGAGCCGGTGCTGGCGAAATCGTTGGGGATTGACGGCTTCACCCGCAACGCCAACGATGTGGTTCAACAAGCCGACGCCCTCTATCGCCCGTATTATGTTCAGCACAAAGACAAGCCCCCCGTCGCCGTCTTTTTCCGCGATTTGCGCATCAGCGACTTGATTGGCTTTGAATATTCCGGGCTGCTGCCCAACGTCGCCGCCGCCGATTTCATCAACCGCATTGAGGCTATCCGCGCCCAACTGAAAGCCGATGGCGCGGAAGGTCCGCACATCGTCAGCGTGATTTTGGACGGTGAAAACGCTTGGGAAAATTATGACAATGATGCGATTGATTTCCTGAGCGCGCTGTATCAAAAATTATCCGAAAGTGACACCATCGTCACCGTGACCCCCAGCGAATACCTGACCATGTTCCCCGACCAGCAAAAGCTCGATAATTTATGGGCGGGAGCATGGTTCAGCAGCGATTACGGCACGTGGATTGGCGAAACGGAAGAGAATACCGCGTGGGATTATCTGCGCAAAACCCGCAAAATACTGGGAAAATACGACCTCGCCAAATCGAAGAAAACCACGCCCGAAAAGCTGGCGCAGGCGCAGGATTATATGCTGCTGGCGGAAGGCTCGGATTGGTTCTGGTGGTACGGCAGCGACCAAAATTCGGGCGACGACCGCTATTTCGATACCGGCTTCCGCGCGCTGTTGCGCGGCGTGTATGAAACGCTCGACGAACCCGTGCCCGCGTTTGTGGACACCCCCATCATCCCCGACCGTCCGCAATCACCCAGCCGGGCGGTGAGCGGCACAATTTCGCCGGAAATCGACGGCATCGGCGATGAAACGGAATGGACTGCCGCCGGGCAATATCTGGTGGCGGGCGACGCGCAAGCCCGCGCGGGCGATGTGATTTCCGCGCTGTATTACGGCTTCGACGCCGACAACTTCTATTTCCGGCTCGATGCCGATTCGCCCTGGGCTGATTTGGGCGACCAGAGCATCAACCTGTATCTGGACATCCCCGCCCAACCGGACAAATCCGCTCAAACGCCCGGTGGGGATTATGTCGGCTTCACGCCATCCTTCATCGGTACGGTGGATATTTCCGGCGGGAAAATCACGGGCACATCGCTGAAAAATGCCGTCACGGCACTGGACGGGCGCACGGTGGAAATCGCCGTGCCGGTGAAAGAGATGGGCGAGCCGCTGGCGGGCGACACCGGCACGCTGCGGGTGGTGATGAGCAATCCCGGCACACCGGACGCGCAAATTATCCCCGCCGGGGGACCCGCGCAGTTCATCTTCCCCGACCTGAACGCCATCGAACCTTTCCTGACCATCACCGACCCCACCGGCGACGATACGGGCATCGGCACGTACACCTACCCCACCGATGGGGTGTTCATCCCCGGTTCATTCGACCT
>JAJRSQ010000435.1 GCA_024278725.1 Chloroflexota bacterium | reverse complement strand
GCGTGATGAGCGATGCCGCTTGTTTGCTCATCAAACTGGCGGGACGCGCTTTTTTCATGCGTTCAATGCCGCCGTTGACGATGCTGTACCGCACTTCCGGGTCGTCGAGGGTCAACCCGCGCGCTTCCTGCACCGGCGACAATTTGAAGGGGACAATATCCAGCAAAACCACCGGATACCCCGCATTGGCAATGTGCGCCGCAATCGCCGCGCCCATCGTCCCGGAGCCAATGACACCTACTTTTTTGATACGATAGCTCATACCTTTCTCCTTTGAAATGATTAAAGAGTAATTGAATTTTATACCTTCTCACAATGAAAGGGAGCGTTGTTTTCTCGCCTCAAGAGCAGCGCGATGCGCTGCCACGGCTGTTGCACGTGTACCCCGAACGGGGTAAAGTTAATGCCAAGGTTGCCATTTTGGTGATATTTCTCTCGGTAGGGGCGGCTCGCGAGCCGCCCCTACAAAGTAAAATCTGTGTAAAACAAATAATTCCCGTAGGGGCACGCCGCCGCGTGCCCCTACAAAATCCGCCTTTGATGGTTGACGCTTTTTGAATTTGCCCCCCCCCCGCCTTTTTAGGGTTGGGGAGGGGGTAAATGACTCATTCATATTTGAATCGCCACACACCCAATCCGAAAAACACAATCGCAAAACCGAGCAGCACCCCGGTGGGCAACAACACCGCCGATGGACTCGCTCCACGCAAAATAATCGCTTGAAAGCCGTCCATCGCCCACGCGCTGGGGAAGAAATGCCCCACCGTTTGCATGAATTTCGGCACAATGTCGAGGGGCCACCACGCCCCGCCGAGCGCGCCCATCACCATGGAGGCGGCAATCATAATTCCCACCGCTTGCGCCGATGTTCTGACCACGGTTGACAGAAAAATACCGATGCCCACTGCCGCCGCGTCGAATGCCAGCACCACCATCACCAGCGCCAGCGGACTGCGCCCCCACTGCACGTGGAAGAAGAGTTGCCCCGCCGCAATCAGCGCCGCCATTTGGATGATGCCCACCAACAGCGGTCCGAGCGTTTTGCCCATCAACAGGGTTGATTTGGATATCGGGCTGGCGACCAACCGTTTGAGCGTCCCCTGATTCCGCTCTTCCACCAGCACAATGGCGGAGGCGAGCAGGGTTATCAGCCCGAATGTCACCAAATTCCCCGGTGATGATTGGCTATTGCCGTCCAGCACGGTGAGTTGGGTTGCCGTTTCCGCCCGAACCGTCACCGGCGGGGTTGCCAGTGCCGTTTCTGCCAGCGCCAGCGCGTTTTGGAAAAAGGCGGCTTTTTTGTCTGCCGCAGCGAATGCCCGGATGGCTTCCGCCTGCGCGGTGGCGGTTTGCGCCACGCTGAGCGCGCTGTTCAAATCCACCAGAACCGCCAGAATTTCCTGCCGGGCGGCATCGGTGCGCAGATTGTTGAGGTCTACCAGAAACTCGGCGGCGACGGGTTCGCCGGCGAGGGCGGTTTCGCTCAACCCGGCGGGCAGCACCAGCACCCGCCGGTACGTTTTAATCGCGGCGAGCGCCTCGGCGCGGGTGGCGGGCAATTCGTCTCCCGAAACGAGCCGCACCACCGCCGAGTCTTGCAGGCGGCGCAGGATGACCGTCGCCATTGCGCCGCCATCTTCATTGACCGCCAGAACCGGCACGCGGGGGTCGGCGTCGGGATTGCCGGAAAATGCCGCGCCCAGCACGGCGGTGAAGATTATCGGCATAATGAACGCCATCACCAGCGTGATGGGGGTGGTGAACGCCAGCCGAACATAGGTCAGGGCAATGATCCATATTTTTCGCATATCGCCCTCCTAAACCTGCGCCCGGCGGCGGTACAGAACCATCCCCGCGCCAAACAGCACTATCGACATGAGCGTCAGTGCCGACAATTCCGGCAGCAGATTTGCCAGCGATTGCGCCTGCCCCAGTTTGATGAATCCTGCCATGCTCCAGTAATTCGGCGTAATTTTGGCGATGGTCGCCAGCCAATCCGGAAAATTGTCAACGGGGGTGAGATTGCCGCCAATGACCATCATCACCAAAATAACGGATGTGCTGAGGGTGTTGGCTTGCCCTTCATCTTTGGCGATGACCGCCAACAGCAGCCCCAAACTGGTGAAAGCAAAAATCACCCCGATGGACAGTACCGCCACGCCCAACGGGTCTCCCCAGCGCAGTCCGAACAGCACGGCGGTGGCAATCAGCAAAATACCGAATTGGATGACGCCGGTGAACAGAATTCCGAGCAACTTGCCGAACAGAATCATCCCGCCGGAGGTTGGGGTGGCGTTCAGCCGGGAAAAAGTCCCTTTGCGTTCCTCTTCCAGAATGGTGCGCGCGCCCTGCGATGTGCCAAATGCCAGAAAAATGATTGCCATGCTGGGGGCGAAAAATGCCAGCGGGTTGAATTTTACGGTTTGTCCGGAGGCGTCCAGCGTGTCCAGCGAAATGATGTCCGTGGTTGCGCCGTTGTCGGCTTGCATTTGCGCCGCGAGCGTTTGGGCGACAGCGGGCGCGCCGTCCGGGGTGATGCGCCGGCTTTCAATGAGCGTTTGGATGGTCACGTTGAACAGCACGTTTCCGCTGCCCATGCGGCGCGCAATTTGGGTGATGATGCCCTCGACGATTTGGGCGCCGGTGGCGCGCGCGGGGTCGCGGTACATTTCAATTTCCGCGGGTTCGCCCAGCATCACCGCGCGGGTGAGATTTTTGGGCAGGACAATCAGGGCGGTATAGCTTTTTCCCGCGTTGATGGCGGCTCTGGCGGCGGCTTCATCCGTCACCACCGTGGTTGCCAGCAGGTTGCGTAAATCTTCGGAGGTGAGGATGTCAATCATTCGCGCGCCCATCTCCAACCCCTCAAAATTTGGAGCGTTGGGGAGCTCTGTTTTTATCTTTGCGGCGGAGATGCCCGTATCATAATTCACCACCGCGATGGGGATTTGAAAGTTGGCGCTGTCATCGGACGACCCGCCGAAAGCCGCGCCGGCAATCAGCGTTAATATTAATGGGGTGAGAATCAGAAATGCGAATCCCGATTTATCATACAAATATATCAGAATATCTTTTTTGGCAATGAGCCATGCTTTTTTCATGATTGCACCTCAATCTCGCAAGGCTTTGCCGGTTAGATGCAGGAAGACTGCTTCCAGATTCGGCTCTTGAATGTCAATACTGGTAATGCGCGCGCCGGTGGCGGTGACAATGGTGATAATTTCGGGCAGTTGTTTATTGGCATCATCCACCAGCAGAGTAATTTGCGCTTCTTGCCGCACCGATTGCCGCACGCCGGGCAGGGTTGCCAGCGTTTGGGCAATGCCTGCGATGCCTTCGTTGATTTCCAATATCACCGTATCCGCCTGCCCGACCATTTTGGTCAGTTCATCCAACGTGCCGAGCGCGATGAGCTTGCCGCCATCCATAATGCCGATGCGCCGGCTCAATTCCTGCGCCTCTTCCATGTAATGCGTGGTGTACAGCACCGCCATCCCTTCGGCATTGAGGGCTTTGGTCATATCCAGAATGGCGCGGCGCGATTGCGGGTCAATGCCCACGGTCGGCTCATCCATAAACAGGATGCGCGGTTTGTGCAGCAGTCCCGCGCCAATGTTGACGCGCCGTTTCATACCGCCGGAATAGGTTTGGATTTTATCGTCGGCGCGGTCGGTCAGCCCGATTTTTTCCAGCACATCATCCACGCGGGCGTTCAACGGTTTGCCGGAAAGCCCGTACATTTCCCCCCAGAAGCGCAGATTTTGGCGCGCGCTGAGGGTGGGGTAGAGGGCGATTTCCTGCGGGATGATGCCGATGGACTGTTT
>JAJRSQ010000434.1 GCA_024278725.1 Chloroflexota bacterium | reverse complement strand
CACCTTCGACTCCGCGCCGATGGCGGTGGACAAAGGGGCGTATATTTTGCGGGATGCGCCATCCGGCAACCCCGATGTCATCCTGATTGCCACCGGCTCGGAAGTGGGGCTGGCGATGGACGCCGCGGATGTGCTGGCGCAAGACGGCATCGGCGTGCGGGTGGTCAGCATGCCGAGTTGGGAACTTTTCGCCGCCCAGCCACGGGCATACCGGGACACCGTGCTGCCGCCGGAAATCTCCGCGCGGGTGGCGGTGGAAGCGGGCGTCACCTTCGGGTGGGAGCGCTGGGTTGGTGAGCGCGGGCGCATCATCGGGCTGGATAGATTCGGCGCGTCTGCCCCGGCGAAGGTGCTGTTCGAACAATTCGGGTTCACCGTGGAAAATGTCGTGGCGCAGGCGAAAGCGGTACTGGGTTAGACAAGCCAGGGCTGTTGCAAAGTCGCTTGACACACAATACTTTGCGCAGGAAATGTAGGGGCACGCTGCAGCGTGCCCCTACAACGCCACCGATTTTCGTTAAAACCGGAAGAAAATGCGTAAGAGCGGCTCGCAAATCGCCCTTGCGGCATAAAATCATGAAAAACAGCAACCTTAAAATTTACTTTGCAACAGCCGTGTTAGACAAGCACGCCGAATTGAACCCCCCGCCGAAACGTGCTATAATGCAGTCGGTTTTCAGAGCGTAAAATGTTGGTTGCGCCACAGTCTTGCCGCATCTCGCGTTTTACGTTCTGTTTTTGTCAACTCAACGCCAACAATCAAAGGTAATAATTGATGAACACACTTTCAACCACAACCTATCTCCGCTCACACCTCAAACAGCTTGAATCCGAAGCGATTTATGTGATGCGGGAAGTCGCCGCGCAATTTGAACGCCCCGTGCTGATGTTCTCCGGCGGCAAAGACTCCATCGTGATGGTACATCTGGCGCGAAAAGCCTTCCATCCCGGCAAAATTCCCTTCCCCCTGTTGCATGTGGATACCGGACACAACTTTCCGGAAACGCTGGCATTTCGGGACAAGCTGATTGAATCGCTGGGGGTGGAATTGATTGTGCGTTACGTGCAGGATTCCATCGACAGCGGACGGGTGCAGGAGGAGACGGGACTCGACGCCAGCCGCAACGCTTTGCAGACGGTGACCCTGCTCGACGCGCTGGCGGAATTCAAATTCGAGGCGGCAATCGGCGGCGCACGGCGGGACGAGGAAAAAGCGCGCGCCAAAGAACGCTTCTTTTCGCACCGCGACGCCTTCGGGCAGTGGAACCCCAAAAACCAGCGCCCCGAACTGTGGAATCTGTATAACGGGCGCAAAGCTCCCGGCGAACATTTCCGCGTTTTCCCCATCAGCAATTGGACGGAACTGGACATCTGGCAGTACATTCAGGAACAAAACATCGAACTGCCGTCCCTCTATTTTTCGCACCGGCGGAAAGTGGTCAACCGTGATGGCGTGCTGTTGGCGGTCTCCGATGTGGTGCAGCCCCGACCGGGCGAAACGGTGGAAGAAAAGGTCATCCGTTTCCGCACCATCGGCGATATGACCTGTACCGGCGCGGTGGAATCGCCCGCCGCCACCATCGGCGATATTGTGGCGGAAGTCGCCTCCGCCCGCGTCACCGAGCGGGGCGCTCGCGCCGACGACAAACGCTCCGAAGCGGCGATGGAAGACCGCAAACGACAAGGCTATTTTTAATTTTGAATGACGAATGACGAATGACGAAAATTCGTAACTCGTAACTCGTAACTCGTAACTCTGATATTTAACTTTAAGGTTTCGGATAACTTATGACCCACACAGACCTTCTTCGTTTTACCACCGCCGGCAGTGTTGATGACGGTAAAAGCACGCTCATCGGCAGGTTGTTGTACGATACGAAAACTATTTTTGAAGACCAAATGCAGGCAGTCGAGCGCGCCAGCAAAAAGCGGGGCGACGAATACATCGATCTCGCGCTGGTCACCGATGGACTCCGCGCCGAGCGTGAACAGAAAATCACCATCGATGTGGCGTACCGCTATTTTGCCACCCCCAAACGCAAATTCATCATCGCCGACACGCCCGGTCACATCCAGTACACCCGCAATATGGTCACCGGCGCATCCACCGCCGAGCTCGCCATCATTCTGATTGACGCGCGGAAAGGGGTGCTCACCCAGAGCAAACGGCACGGTTTCCTCGCCTCGCTCCTTCAAATTCCGCACATCGTGGTTGCCATCAACAAAATGGATTTGGTGAATTACGACCGGGACACCTATCGGAAAATTGTGGCGGATTATCAGGAATTTGCGGCGCGGCTGTCGGTGAAAGACATCGTTTTCATCCCCATTTCCGCCCTCAAAGGGGATAATGTGGTAACGCCGAGCAAAAATATGCCGTGGTACGACGGCACAACCCTCCTCCACCATCTGGAGACGGTGAATGTGGGCGCCAGCCGCAACTTGGTCGATTTCCGTTTTCCGGTGCAATATGTCCTTCGCCCGCACCAGAATTTTCGCGGCTTCGCCGGACAAATCGCCAGCGGGCGCGTCAGCCCCGGCGAAGAAGTGGTGGTGCTCCCCAGCGGGCTGACCACGCGGGTGAAGTCCATCGTCACCTATGAAGACGAAAATATGACCGAAGCCGTCGCGGGGGATTCGGTGGCGTTGACCCTGACCGATGAAATCGACATCAGCCGGGGCGATATGATTGTCCGCGCCCGCAACCTGCCCCACGTCAGCAATCGGCTGGACGCCACCCTCTGCTGGATGAATGATGAGCCGATGAATCCGCAGGGAACCTATTGGCTGCAACACACCACCCACACCGTCAAAGCCTTCAT
>JAJRSQ010000433.1 GCA_024278725.1 Chloroflexota bacterium | reverse complement strand
GGGATGGTCGCCATTCGGGACAACATCCGCCCCAATGCCCGCCGCGCCATCAAAGCGTTGCACGCTGTCGGGGTGGAAAAAGTGGTGATGCTCACCGGCGATAACGCGCGCACCGCCCAAGCCATCGCCCGCGAATTGGGGCTGGATGAAGTGTATGCCGACCTGAAACCGGCGGATAAAGTGAGCCGGGTGCGCGAGCTGGCGGAACGCTACGGGCACGTGGCAATGGTCGGCGACGGCGTGAACGACGCGCCCGCGCTGGCAGAAGCGACGGTCGGGGTGGCGATGGGCGCCGCCGGCACCGATGTCGCGCTGGAGACCGCCGATGTCGCGCTGATGGCGGACGATTTGGAGAAGTTGGCGTACGCGCTCCGGCTGGCAAAACGAAACCGGTCGGTGGTCAACCAGAATCTGGGACTGTCGGCAATCGTCATCGGCGCGCTGGTGGTCGGCGCGGTTGCCGGATGGTTCACCCTGCCGGTGGCAGTGCTGGGGCATGAAATCAGCGAGTTTGTGGTCATCGGCAGCGGGTTGCGCATGCTGCGCGGCTGAACAACCCGGTTCAACCCTCCGAATTACACCGCCTCACCGAAATATTTTCGCCCGAAGAACAGCGCGACATTCACCAACCCGATGAGTACCGGCACTTCCACCAACGGACCAATCACTGCCGCAAAGGCTGCGCCGGAATTGATGCCGAAGACCGCTACCGCCACCGCGATTGCCAACTCAAAATTATTGCTGGCGGCGGTGAAAGAGAGGGTGGCGGTTTTGGAATAATCCGCGCCGATGCGATGTCCCATCCAAAAGCTGACCAGAAACATCACCACAAAATAAATCAACAGGGGCAGGGCGATGCGCAGCACGTCGAAGGGGATTTGCACGATGAGATTCCCCTTCAGACTGAACATCACCACAATGGTAAATAACAGCGCTATCAGGGTGAGGGGGCTAATTTTCGGGATAAATTTTCCATGATACCACGCTTTGCCTTTGGCGCGCACCATAAAAAAACGGGTGAGCATCCCCGCCAGAAAGGGAACGCCCAAGTAGATGAAGACGCTGCGTGCAATTTCCCCCATACTGATGTCCACCAAACTGCCCCGTAGCCCGAACAGGGGCGGCAAAACGGTGATGAACACATAGGCATAGAGGCTATAAAACAACACTTGAAAGATACTGTTGAAGGCTACCAGCCCGGCGGCATATTCCGCATCCCCCTTTGCCAGTTCGTTCCACACAATCACCATTGCGATGCACCGCGCCAACCCAATCATTATCAACCCAACCATATATTCAGGGTAGCCCCGCAAAAAGGTGATTGCCA
The DNA here is from genome assembly GCA_024278725.1 of Chloroflexota bacterium. Lineage (GTDB taxonomy): Bacteria > Chloroflexota > Anaerolineae > 4572-78 > 4572-78 > JANTHQ01. Next base: position 7,593 of record JAJRSQ010000433.1, on the reverse strand, counting down.
GCACAAACATCACCACGGGACCGATGACCCAGTTTTGAATCAGCGACAACCCCAGCACCTTCCAGTTGCGGAACACGTCGCCCAATTCTTCGTATTTCACTTTCGCCAATGGCGGATACATCATCAAAATCAACCCGATGGCAATCGGGATATTGGTGGTTCCCACGGAAAAACGATTGACAAAGTTTTCCACCTCAGGTATGAAATATCCGGCGCCCACGCCGACCGCCATTGCCAAAAATATCCATAGGGTCAGGTAACGATCCAAAAATGACATTTGCCGGGTGAGGCTTTTGGGCGTCACAGTGTTTTGGGTTGAAGCAGCCATAGAATCCTCCCGCTTGATAAAGGGTTATTGCCCCAAATACCGACGCTTCCGCGCGGCTTTGGCGCGTTCCGCATTCGCTTCCGCCTGCCGGTGCAGCGCTTGCAGGCAACGGACTTTCGCGTCATTTATTTCCGGTTCCAGCCACTGCTGTTTTTCGGCAATGGTGTAGGCTTTGAGGGCTTTAGTGTACCGGTGCGATGTTTCATAACACCATCCCCGAATATAATGTACCCACGGCATTTCGTGCCCGCTCTTCAACATAGCGCGAATCGATTTGAGGGCATCGGGATGACGATTGAGCGCAATCAGCGCGCGCACTTGTTCCCCGCGCAGGGCGGGGAAGGCGGGCAATTGCTCATTGACGGTTTGAATGAGTTGTAATGCCGATGTTGGCTGTTCTCTGTAATTCAATATGGTTGCCAAATGCAGAATGAACACGGCGCGCACCGAGGGGATACTGCCATAAGCCGCCAATCCTGCCTGTGCAATTGTGAATGCTTCATCCAGCCGTCCCTGACTTTCCAGCACCCCAAGCATATGCAGATACCATTGTTCATCAACCGCGTCTGCCCCTTCCCGCTGCGCCGAAAGTGTATCCAGGGCAATATTCGCGCCGGATGGCTGCGCAGCCGGACGGTTTTCACTGCGGAAAAAGTCTGTATCAGCCAAGACTGTGGCATGCACCTCGCCCAGATGGGGGCGCATTTTGCGGCGCTCACCCGCTTTTTCCACAATGACATCGGCTTCCACCGGGGATAATCCTTCTTCAATGGAAAAATGGAAGCGCGGGGCATACACTTCGCCATTAGCGGTGCGATAGAGGATGTATTGGTCTTCAATGCGAATGCCGAAATCGGCGGGACGCTCATACATGGGCGACCCCAACAGCAGGGCGAAAGAGGAACTATCCATCGGATAACGTTGCAGGAACGCAATCTCGCGCTGCAATTCTTCCGGGGTGGTGGATGGCAGCCCGATGATGAAAGACAACTGCGGCACAACGCCGATGCGATTGCATCGCTTGATGAAACGCGCCACTTCTTCAATTTCAATCCCTTTTTCAATCATATCCAGCAGCCGTTGTGTGCCGGATTCGATGCCGACATACAACCAGCGCAGCCCGGCGCGATGCGCCAACGTCAGCAGCGCTTCATCGAAACCGCGTTCCACACGGATGCCTTCCGTGCCGAAACGCACGTCCAATTTGCGATTGATAATTTCGGTGCTGAGCCGACGGAGCATATTGGGCGAGATGGCTTCATCCACAAACAGAAAATGCCGCACGCCGGTGGTTTTGATGTGATGAATCATTTCATCAATCACCGCGTCCGGTTTACGGATGCGCACGGCAGGTCCGTAAGGACGGGTGTGGCTGCAAAAGGTGCATTTTCCCCAATAGCAGCCCCGGCTGGTGATGATGGGCAACACCGGGGCGGGCGAAAGATAGCGGTGCAAAGGGAAATCGCTGAAGTCCGGCGCGGGGAGTTCGGCGATATTCAGGGGGAGGGGATGCGGATGTTCCACGATTTTTTTGCCCTGTCGGTACGCCAAGCCCCCGACCGCCTCAAAGTTCCGGTTTCCCCATGCGTCCGCAAATTCAATGATGCTCCCTTCCGCCTCCCCGAAAAAGATGAAATCGAGCCAGGGGAATGCAGTGAGCAATTCGGCGGCGTTGAGATGCGACATCATCGCGCCGCCCAGCGCAATGGGAATATTGAAACGCTGTTTGATGACTTTGCCGAGCGCCAGCGCATACAGCAAGTTTTGTTCCGCCAGAATGGAAAATCCGACCACATCCGGCTGTTCCGCCTGAATGTCCGCCAATTCCGCGCCGAAAATATCATCAATGGCGGCGGCAGCCGGCGATTGCCGCCCTTCAACCCACGGGAGGAGCAGGTCGTGGTACAGTTGCGCCAGCCGATTGTACAATTCATCGAGCGATTGCGCAGCTTGCATGTAGGTGTCTTGTTCGGCAGGGGTTTGGGGCAGGTGGGTGACAGCGTTCAGCATTGCGTGCCCTCGCCCGTTTTGCACCAACAGCCACGGGCACACCGCACCCAACAGATTGGTGGGATGATGCCGGCACAAATCGGGCATATCACCCGACAACCAGCGCCGGAAAAAGGCTAAATTCCAATCAACCGTTTTGACGCTGACCGCCGGACGGGCGTGTGCCAGTGCCCCCTTCAGGCACGCCAGCCCGAACGGTGGCGAGGCAGGGGTATGGAATGGGGTAAAAGCGAGCAATAGTTTCATCAGGTTTTCAGCAACTGGGACCTTCCGGTTCATTGGTCGGGGTCGGTCCGGGGGTGGGGAGCGGGTTGTTTTCCATCCATTCCCGATAGCCTTTAATCCCGCCCTCTAAATTGAACACATTTGAGTATCCCATTTCACGCAGAACAACCAGCGCGTGCGTGGCACGTTTCTGTGTATGACAGTATATCACAATCGGCGCGGTTTTGCTTTCCGGCAGTTTTGAAATATTGTCGCCGAGCTGACGCAAAGGAATGTTGATTGCCCCTTCGATGTGCCCGGCTGCAAACTCGTCCGGCTCCCGAACATCTACAATGAAATAATGTGTGCCGTTCACCTGATTTGCGACGAAATTCAGCGGGTCAATGCGATAACGGCGGTCGGGGAGGTTTTTTAGATAGTCGCGTCCGGCGGCGGCGATAACGGCTTCTTCCAGCAAATTCCAGGCGGCATTGTTTTCCGGGTTGAGGCTAGCGGCTTCCCGCGCGAGGGTGATGGCTTCATCGAATTGGTTGTCGGCGTAGGCTTTTTGTGCGGCTTCCACTTTGCTCATATACGCGGCGGCGTCAGGCGTTGCGGTCACCGCTTGCGGCGCGGGTGCGGCGTTTGTCGTTCCACATGCCGCCAATGTCACCAAAGTGATGACGATGGCGAGTGTGGCGAATAGTTGTTTGTGTTTCATCTTTCAATTCCTTCTATATCTCACACTGTTTATTTGGATGAACGGATATAGAAATGGCGACAAAAGGGAGTCCGGATGCCCGAACTCCCTTCGTCAAATGGGAGGAAAATCTATACTTTTTCAACCCGAACGCGAGTGTCATAGAAGCTGGCGCTCCCCCCGATGGGGTCGGTGAGGGTTACATCGCCCACGGCGGGGTCAACGCGCATTGCCGGGTTGGGGACGATGCCCCGTTTGCGGCGCGGGTCGCCTTTGATGATTTGCCCATCCACTTCCACATCGGTTGAGCCATACGCCCAGTGTCCATAGCTCCAACTGGCGGCGATGATACCGGGACGCATCCCTTCGATAACTTTGACGGTTCCCACCACATCATAGGTTGTGCCGTTGCCCAAATCAACCTTACCTTCGGGGTTGCTGGCAGACAGGATGCGAACTTTGTCACCGTTTTTGATGCCGCGTTTTTTGGCATCCACCGTGTTCATCAGCACGAAGTTTTCGGGCAAAATGGCGTATTGCAACCACGATGATGAGACGGTTCGGCTTTGCCCGCCGGCGACTTCTTTGTAGGTAATCAGATGCAGGTCGAAGCCTTCATCCTTCACTTCTTTGCCGGAAGCGTCTTTCACCGGCTCCACAATGGGCAGCGGGCTGAAACGCTCGCCGGTCATGCTGTGTTTGGCTTTGCCAACCTCTTCCACAAAGAAATGCCACTTGAGTTTGGAGGTGTGCCCGATTTTGTTGCCTTTGAGGGCTTTGGTGGCGGGTTCGGCGCGAGCGCCCCGATTGAGCAGGTATACCACATTGAGCCACAATTCGGGCGGCACGGCGGCTTTCCACTTTTCTTCATCGAAGACAGATTTCGGCAAATGGGCGCGCGCCGCGCGGAAGATGCGCACTTCTTCATCATCGGCGGCGGGGAGTGTTTCATAGCCGTCTTCTTTGTCGCCAAATGCCATATTGGCTGCCATTGCCAGATAGTAATCTTCGGGACGATTGAAATCCCAGCCCTCACCCAAACCGTCTTTGCCGAAGCCTGCCATCCCCAACTGTTTACCGATGGCGAGCAATAGCGAATCAAAGCTGATGGGCATTTCTTCACCATCTACCACAACTGTTTCAGTGACGGGTGGCGCGGCGGGTTGTCGGACTTTGCTGTATTTGCTGTTGATGTCGGGTGAAGTGTGCGGCATCCCCCAGCGTTCCAGATAGCTTAAATCAGGGAAGATGTAATCGGCGTACATGCTGGTCTCGCCCACGGTGATGTCACAGGCAATGAACAGCGGGATGTTTTTGGGGTCGCGCAGCATCTCAATTTGTTTGTGTCCGGCGGGCGATGCCAGAACGGGCGTCCCTTTTTGCAACAGCATCGCTTTGGCTTTGTACGGATATCCGGCGGTGGCGCTGGGAATGATATTTTGGTACAACTCTTTGGTGAACGGATACCACGGGCGTTTGGCGGGATAGCCTTCAAAATAGGTGCTTTTTTCGTAGCTGGCTTTTTCGCGGTTGATGTGGATGCCGAATTTGTGCAATCCGCCGGGCGCTTTGGTCAGCACGGCTTTGGGGAACGGAGCGCCGGGCTTGGAGCCGTCTTCGTGCCAGTGTCCGCCACCGGCTGACATCCCCCCTTTCCAATCCGCGTTGCCGATGAGCAGGTTCAGGGTGATGATGGCTGTGCCGTTGTAGTAGCCGTTGGTATGCTGCACCGGACCGCGATAAAATTCCGTACCGGCTTTTTTGCCGTGGCTGGTGAATTCATCCGCCAGTTCAACAATCTCACGGGTTTTAATCCCCGCGATGGCGGCGTATTCATCCAGCGTGTACTCTTGGGCGCGTTCCATCAGTAGTTGGAAGACCGATTTCACCGGAATACCGTTGACGGTGGTATCCACGAAAAGTTCGCCACCGGCAGCCGTTTCAGACAATGCGGGTGCGCCGCTTTGCATCACCACGTAGCCTTCGCCGTCCAATCCGGCATCGGCGGGGGTGAGCAGCACCATTTCATCGGTGCGCACCAGATGCGTCGCGTCGGTGGAGCTGGTTTCGCCGTCCGCTTTGGCGGCATCCTGATTGGGGTTTTCCAGATAGGTTTTGTCGTAGCGTTCGTTTTCAATAATCCAGCGCACCATTCCGAGCGCCAGCGCACCATCGGTGCCGGGGTTGATGGGAACCCATTTCCATGCTTTGCCGGCTGTTTTGCTGAACCGGGGGTCAACCACCGCAATTTTCAGGTTGCCATCAATGAGATTGTTGGTGACTTTCGGCGCCATATTGGAGGGACCAAAGTTCGCTTCAAACGCGCCGGTGCCGAAATAGATGATGAATTCACTGTGCAGGCTATCCGGTTTGAGATGATCTTTCTTGTGTCCGGTCATCTCATAATAGGAAATGTGTTGGCTCTGTTCGCAGATGGTGGTGTGCAAAAAGAAATTCACTGAACCGAAACCATCATAGGTGAAGCGCTTGGCAAGCTCTTTCCGTCCATGCTCAATGCGCCCGCCGACGAGGAGGAACTGGTTGTTCACGGGACCGGCATCGGGATGGTCGGGGTCAATCATCAAATCCAGATGCGCCGCATGCTTCGATTTGAATTCATCCACCGTCATTTCGCCTTTGGCAACCGCCGCCGAGTCCGCCGCCAGCACTTTTGCCAATTCCGGGTCGGTCAGCTTGCGAATGTCTTTTAACCCCTCAACGTTTCCCTCTCCGAACAGATTGCCGCCGTTGACGATTTCACTCACGGCTTGGTTGAAGTCAATCGTTTTCCATTTGCCGGAACCGCGCGGACCGGCACGCTTCAGCACTTTGCGCAGACGGTAGGGGTCGTTGGTGATTTGCACGCCCGCTTGCCCTTTGGGACAGACCATACCGTCAATTTTAGCGCCTTCCGCCAGCGGGGTCGCTTCCGGCACATGGGGGAGCAAAGTTTGCGGGCTGTAGGGGTTGCCGTCAACTTTTACCAGTATGCCGTTTTGGATTTTGGCTTTCACATTACATGCGGTGTGGCAGTTCAAACAAACGGTGTAGATGATATTTTCGGGATTATTCAGCGGATAGTCGAACCCGGCAGCGGCGTGCGATGTTGCCGCCCCGTTGTCGGGAGAAAAGCCTTTTTGCGCGAAGGGCAATCCACCGGCGATGGCGGCAGTGCCGCCGACGAAGGCACTGGTTTTCAGGAAATCTCGACGTGATACGGTTTCGTTAAAGATGGTTTTATCTTTGGCGGTCATAATTATGCCACCTCCTTTTTCTGGCTGACCAACGGTAACAGGTTATATCCCAGCAGGAAAATCAACCCGGCAACCGATACCGTCCACAGGAAGAAGAGCCACTCCATAGAACTGGGGAAGTAGCTGAAATTCAACCCGGGACCGGAGAATGCATTTTTCAAACCCTCCAGTTCTTCCACGGCAAGGGCGGGGATGACAATGTTCAACCGTACGCTGAGGAAGGTCACGGCAATCAATGCGCCGGCAGTTGCCACCGCGTTGGTGTTCTTTCCGGCAAAGACAATTAGCAAGATTGGAATAACCGAACCAATCAACAAATGGATAATCCAGAATGCCCACCAGTATTGTCCGAACATGATGAGCCGCAATCCTTCGGTGTGGGCGGGGATGGCGGCATACAGGCTGGTGGAATATTCAGCCCATTCCAGCAGTAAATCAAACAACAACAATCCGATGACAATTTTGCCCAAGAAGGAAATAATTTGTTTGTGCTGCTCGCTGCCGCGATTGGGTCCCCAGAAAGCGGCGACGAAAGTGAACAATGCGCCGCCGGATGCCAACGCACCAATCAAAAAGGCAATCGGGGTGATGCCGCTGTTCCAATACGGACGCGCCCCCACCACACCGAACAGCGCGCCCACACCGCCGTGGAAAGCCACCGCCAGCGGTATGCCGATGGAGCCGAGCACGCGCAGGGTCTGCATGTCTTTTTGCGCGGAAGTATCGGACGTATCTTTTTTGCCGAAGGTGAGGAAATTACACAACTTCCCTTTGAAGCCGGGTTCATCGGCGCAGACAGCCATATCGCGGCGCATTGCGAACCAGAGTTCACCCAGCAGCAGCACGAAGTAGGCGGAATACAACCAAATCATCCACCCCATCATTGAGTTGAAATTGGTGCGGGTGATCATTTCCCAAGCGCGTTGAGGATGTCCCAAGTCCATCCAAATGGAGAACATTGCCGCCACCAGTGTTGACAGCGCGGTGAACAGCGCCAGCTTGCCGACAGGTTCCAGAAGCTTTACGCGGAAAACATATACCAGCGCAGAGAGCAAAAATGCGCCGGCGCTCAATCCGATGAAATAGATGTATGCGGC
>JAJRSQ010000036.1 GCA_024278725.1 Chloroflexota bacterium | reverse complement strand
TGCAGGCGCGGCTGGTGACGCGGGACGACGAGCCGGTCAAGCTCACCCCCACCGAATACCGGCTGCTCTCTTTTCTGGTGAAAAATCGGGGGCGTTGGCTGGAATTTCGCCAGATTTTGGAAAATGTATGGGGTTTTGAATATCTGGACGACATTGATTATCTGCGGGTTTATATTTGGCACTTGCGCCAAAAACTGGAACCCGACCCCAAAAACCCCATCTACCTGCTGAACGAATTGAACGTAGGTTATAAATTTGAACCGCAAACGGACTAAAAACTCAATCCAAATCAACAACCACCGAAGTTGCCACCTTCCGCGGGCAACTTCTTTTTTTCTGCGCCGAGCGGCAATCGCCCTGATACTGGCATGGCTTGCGGCGACCCTGCTCGCCCCCGCCGCCCGCGCCGAAGCCCCCCCGCGTCCCACCGTCCTCCGCGCCGACGACACCGGCGTCACCATGCGCTGGCAATTCCCCGCCGTCACCATCGCCACCCGCACCGCCGACGGGCGCACATTCGCCGTCATCTCGCTCAACACCCTTCCCGCCGATGGCGCGCCCGGCACGCCGATCCTCCCGCACGCCACCGCCCTCATCGGCTTGCCCCCCACCGGCGGCGCAACCCTGAAAATCATCGCCGCGCAAACCGAAACCATCACCCTGCCCGCGCCGCCCCTGCCCGCCGTCAGCCTTTTTCCGCTCGGCAGCCCGCCCCGCGCCGCCGAAAAATACCTGCCCGACCCCGCCCTGTACGCCACCGACGTCCCCTTTCCCGCCCGTCCCGCCGAACTTTCCGCCCCCGTCCAAATCCGCCGCCGGCGCGTGGCGCGGCTCACCCTGAACCCCGTGCGAGTGAATCCCGTCGCGCGCACCGCCACCATTTTGCGCGCCGTCACCATTCAAATTTTATTCGATGATGTTCCGCCGCGTGTCGGCAACATCGCCGCGCCCCCCACCGACCCCATCACCAACCTTTTCGGGGAGATGATAGTGAATCCCGCCGCCGCGCGCTGGCAACTCCCCCGTGAGTCTGCCGTCACGCGCGTGCCCGCTGCCGCGTCTGCCGCGCCGGAAATAAAAATCACCGTCCCCAACCGGGGACTCTTCGCCCTTTCCTGCGCCGACATACAATCTGCCGGGCTGGACGCCGCCACGCTCGACCCCCGCCACCTGCAATTGACGGTCGGTTATCCCCGCCAGCCCGTGGCAGTGTGGCTGCCGGGGGAATCCGACGGGCAGTGTGACCCCGCCGACCGCCTTTTCTTTTTCGCCGACCCCGCCTACAGCCGCACCACCGACGACGGCGTTTATTTTCTATCGGTGGGGCAGGGGGACGGCGCGCGGATGGCGACTCAAGCGGGCGACCCGGCGGGGTTGTCCGACGGCACGGTTTGGCTCACCGCCACGGCGGAAGAGAATAATTTTTATGAAGAATTGTATCCCGACCACGCGGGCGACCGGTGGTTTTGGAAAAAGTTGGATGCGCTCACCGACCCAAATCCATCCCTTCAATTTTCCATCATGTCGGCAAACCCGCAACCATCTTCCACCGCGGAACTGACCCTATGGGTGCAGGGAAAATCGGCGGAAACGCATCGCGTGCGGGTGTCCATCAACGGGCAAATCATCACCGAAGCCGTATGGGATGGGCGCACCGCGCATACCATCACGGCGGCGGTGAACGGCGGCATTTTGCAGAACGGGCAAAATACCGTCACCGTCACCGTGATTGACGGCGTGAGCGCCATTTGGGTGGACGCGGCGGCTCTGCGCTATGCCGCGCAACCGACCGGCGGCGGGCAAATCCTCTTCGCCGGGGAGGCGTCGCCGCGCGCGTACACCCTTTCCGACCGGCAAAACCCCATCGTCCTCGATGTAACTCGCCCGCTCACCCCAACCCGCGTCACCGGGGCGACCCTTTCCGGCGCGGGCACGCTCACCTTCGGCGATGGCGGCACGGTTCCCGCCCGCTATTTGGTTGCGTCCGGCGCTGCCATCCCCGCCCCCAAAGCGATTCAACCCGCCCAAACCCTCCCCGACCCACCCGGCGGCGCGGATGTCATCATCATCACCCATCCCGATTTTGCGGCGCCGGTTGCCTCGTTGGCGGCGTACCGTGCCGCGCAGGGCTGGCGCGTCGTCACCGTGGATGTGACCGCCATTTACGATGCCTTCGGGGATGGGCGAGTCTCGGCGGAGGCTATCAAAACCTTTTTGGCGCACGCCTTCGCCGCGTGGACTGCGCCCGCGCCGGCGTTTGTGTTGTTGGTTGGTGATGGCAGTTACGATTTCAAAAATTATGCGGGCTGGGGCAATCCCAATTTCATCCCCCCGTATTTGTCGCCGGTTGACCCGCGTAACTTTTTCCCGTGGTCGGCGGAAACGGCGGCAGACAATCGGTATGTCACCCTCACCGGCGATGACAATTTCCCCGATATGCTGATTGGGCGGTTGCCGGTCAATTCGGCGGCGGAGGCGGCAACGGTGGTGGATAAAATTCTGCGCTATGAAAAAACACCCCTCCCCGGCGATTGGAATATGCGCCAACTTTTTGTGAGCGATAATTGCGATTCGGCGGGCAATTTTTACGCCGCCGCCGATGCCGCGCTGAACCGGCTTTCCCCGCCGATGCAGGGAGTACGCTATTATTACCCTCAAGATTCGGGCGCACCGTGTGCGTATAATGATGCATTGTTGTATAATAGTATCTCATCATTGCGTGCAAATTTTTTACAAGCATTCAGTGCCGGTGCGGGGATGGTGACCTTTCACGGGCACAGCTCGTGGCATCAGTGGGCGGGGGGCAATCGCATCAACGGGGGCGCGGAAGAATCGGTGTTCCACTGGAGCGCAAACCCCGCCGAAAATGATGTTGCCCGGCTGACAAACGGGTATCGGTTGCCGGTGGTGCTGGAGATGACTTGTTTCACGGGCTATTTTCAGCACCCGGAATACCCCACGCTCGACGAAAGTTTATTGCGTCGCGCCGGGGGTGGGGCAGTGGCGGTCTGGGGCGCGACGGGTTTGGGCGTGGCGACCGGGCACAGTCAATTGCAAGCCGGGTTTTATGATGCGCTCATCACCAACGGGGAACGGAATCTCGGCGCGGCGGTATTGTCGGGCAAAGCGAAACTCTTCGCCAACGGCTTCAATCAGGATTTGCTGGACACCTTCACCCTGCTCGGCGACCCCGCCATGACCATGGATTTCACCGAAAGACCGTTCACCGAGTTTGTGTATCTGCCGTTGGTAGCGAGATAGTTTTCAGTTGTCAGCGGTCAGCTATCAGCGGTCAGCGGGTAGCTATCAGCTATCAGCTTTCAGTATACATCTGCGTTCAAAAAAAGTTGTCAATCAATCAGGCTCGGAAACCAAAAACTGACCGCTGAAAGCTGAAAGCTAAATACTGACCACTGAAAGCTAAATACTGACCGCTAAACGCTTTTAAAGAGGAGAAACATATGCCAAGCCGAACATCTTTCCCCAAAAAAACCACGCTGATTGTCCTGCTGATGGTGGCTCTGGTGGCACTGGCGATACTCGTGCCTGCGGTTTCGGCGCAGGGGGGCGCGCCGCTGGGCATCACCCCCACGCCGACCTTCACCATCACCCCCTTGCCGACGCCCCTTTCCGCCGGACCGGGACCGGTCATCCCCGAACCGACCACACTCACCCTGCTGGGGTTGGGGCTGGCGGGGTTTGCCGGCGTGGCATTCAAGCGGAAGAATGACAGCAATGTCCCGGCGGAATAATCTCATCTTCGGCGGCATCGTCGCGGCGCTGTTGGGGGGATTGCTGTTCCCCACCTGGCGTTGGGTTTTCCGCGAATGGCTGTCGAATGAATATTACAGCCACGGATTGCTGGTGCTGGCGGTGTCGGCATTTCTGGTGTGGCGCGCCACCCGACGATACCCCATCCGCACGCCGGACAACCGCGCCCTTTTCGGGCTGGCACTGTTCAGCGGATTGTACCTGCTCTTTTACAGCCGCCAGACATTTTTCGTGGCGGCAATCGTCAGCGTGGCGCTGGTTGCCTGCCTGCTCTGGTTCGTGTGGGGTGTGGCGGCGTTGCGGCGGATGGCGTTCCCGCTGGCATTTCTGGCGCTGGCAATTCCCCTGCCGATTGTTGACCGGGCGACGCTCCCCCTTTCGTTGTGGGCGGGAACACTCTCGGCGGGCGCGGCGCGTCTGCTGGGCGTGGCGGTCTCCGTCACCGGCGCGGCGGTCTCTCTGCCGAACACCACCCTCACCATCGGCGCGGCGTGCAGCGGTATCAACTCCATCATCGCCCTGCTGACCCTCACCTCGCTGGCGGCATATCTGCTGAACGGTCCCTGGTGGGGAAAAACTCTGCTGGTGGCGGCATCCGTGCCGTTGGCGATGTTGGGCAACATCCTGCGCATCACCAATTTGATTGTCGTGGCGCGCTGGTGGGGCGTTTCGGCGGCGTTTGAATTTTACCACACCTATGCCGGGGGGATATTCTTCCTGCTGGCGATGATATTGCTGTTACCCCTTTCGAGGCTATTGCGATGCAAAACACTGCGCTGGGACGTATTATAGCCGTTGCCGTGTTGGCATTCGCGGCGCTGGCGGTCTATCTGCCCCAATTGCGCGCCGATTCGGCGGACACGGCGGTCTATTTGGCGGATGTGGACTATTGGCAGGCTACCAAACGCCGCCAAATCGTCACCGCGCGAATGCCCATTGATATGACGCAAGGGCTGGATTCCGTGCCGCTGACGCTGGGCAACTGGCGCGGCGAAGATGTGCCGCAGACCAATCTGGAAGTGTTCATTTTGCTGGAACCGGAGCAATTCGTCCAGCGACGCTATCGGGACGATGCGGGGCATCAATTGTGGCTGACCCTGATTGGCAGCCACAAAACCCGCAGTTTCCATCCCCCGGATTTGTGCTACGACGCCGACGGCTGGCAAACCGACCTCGCTTCGCGTGAGATTGCCCTGTCCGACGGCAGCGTTTGGGGGTTGTGGCTTTCGGCGGTGAAAGATGAAGCGGAGCATCGGGTCTTCTATTTTTACTTGATGCCGCCCGACGACCCCACCGGGGTGACGCTGGTGCGCATCACCTCGCCGCCGTATGGCACGGATGAAGAAACTTTGGCAGTGCAGGGCGATTTTCTGCGTCAATTGTTGAAGCGAGCGCAATAGTGTTTCGGGTTTTTGGTGCGAAACGCCGGTTGCAATTTGCGCTGGGTTTGGGGGCAATCGTGATGGCTGTTGTGGCTTGTGCGCCCGCCCCCCCGCCGAATATCGGCTCGTGCGGGTTGGGTGCATTCGCCGATGATGCTTCTGCCATTGAATCGATTCTCACCGCCGAGGGGGCTTTTGTTGCCCAAAAGAACATTGACGCGCTGATGAATCTGTGGGCGGCGGATGCGGTCGTCACCGATGCGGGACATACCCCCGCCAACACCGCCGACGACCGCCGCTGGCGCGGCTCGGATGCGATTTACCAGCGTTACACCTATCGGGTCTTCCCCAACGCTCCGGCTGATGTGCCGCAAAAAACGTTCGATATTGCCATTTCCGGCGACACGGCGATTATCACCGGCACCACCCGCATCGGGGATGAAGTATCGCCGGGCGGGGATTTGTGGACGGTTCGCCGTCAAAGCGGTTGCTGGCTGATTCAATCGCTGACCTATAACCGGGAACCGTGAAAAATAGATGGTAGTGGTATTTTTTGACTGATACAAAGATAATCGGTTGTCATTGCGAGCGTAGCGAAGCAATCTCCATGCTTCAATGACGGAGATTGCTTACCCCGTTGGGGCACAGGTCGGCGTTGCACGCCTCGCAATGACATTTGCGTATCCTGTCAGTCAATTTTAACCACTACCAAATAGATAAACTATTGTTATCCGGGGTTGCCACCCGAGAAATTTAATTTGCCATTTTTTAGAAGTGATGTGAAGGGGTGAGTAATGAATAGTATCAAACGCGCTGTAGTGGGAATTTTCATCGGGATGGTTATGGCGTTTTTTGCCCCCGCCTTGACCGCGCAAGCGCAAGGTCCTGTGCTGGATGTGACCATGGATTTCGGTTCCGGCTCAACGGTGCTGAATGTTGATTCCGGGCAGGAATTCAGCTTTTTCATCAATTACCGGTGCGCCAGTGCCCTTTTCGATTGCCAAAGCGCGGTCATCACCGATACCCTGCCGAGCGAGTTGCAATTAATTACCACTGTTTCCCCGCCGAGTCATGTCACGAATGTGACGTTTGATGCCGGTACGAATACCGTGGTCTTCGATTTTGTCAATCCGCTACCTGCCGGTTCAACCGGATTACTGGAAGTGAAGGCGAAATTCCCGCCGGGGACGTTGCCCGGTACGCAGGCGGTCAATTTCGCCACCAGTTTCACCATCGACGGGATAGTGGTGAGCAACAATGCCACCGCCGTTGCGCAGGGGCAATTCGAGATGACCGCCAACAAAGTCGCCACCGGCGCGGCGAGCACGGGCGTCATCGGCACGGATTTCAATACCACCTATCAATTGCAAATTTGCAGCCCCGACAATATCGGCGGGGTGCGTCTGCTCAACCCGGAGGTCTCCGACCCGCTCCCCGCCAAAGCGGTTTATGTCAGCTCCAATCCCGCGGGAACCTACGATTCCGGCGCGCATACGGTCAGCTGGACGTATGTGCCCACCGGCACGCTCCCCGGCGTGATTGATGTCGGCGGGTGTTACAGCATCGATTTGGTGGTGCAATTCCCCGCCGCCGGGCGCGACGGCATTCCGGGTAACAGCGACGACCCCACCGTGGGCGAGACCATCACCAACACGATGGTCATCACCGGCACACCGGAAGACGCCACCTCGCCGGTGACGCTGACTCTTCCCGGTCCCTACACCATCACGTTGCGAACACCCTACTTTGCCGACGACTTCAGCAAAACCGCGACCACCCCATCCACCTACGATGGTTTGGGCACGGAAGAACTTGCCGGGGGTCCGGTGCGCTACGATTTGGCGTACGACAATATCGGCACCATCACCGCCACCAATGTCATCATCACCGATACGGTTCCGGTGAGCCATAGTATTGTGTCCGTTGATGTGACTGCCGGGGCGAATGTTTTTTACGAGCAAAATAACAGCGGCACGTGGGTTGCCTTCCCCGGCAATCCATATGCCATTGCCGCCACGGTGACCATCACCGATTTAGGCGTGGCGGGCGATTCCATCACCGGGCTGCGCTGGGAAATCGGCGATGTGCCGTACGGGACATCGTGGACGGCGGGCTTCGACGCCACGCTCGACCCCGCGCTCACGGCGGGTACGCTGCTGACCAACTGCGCCGATTATGGCGCAACATGGGACGATGGCGGCACGCCGACCTTCGTTTCCGGCAATCGTTGCGCTTCCGTGACCATCATCGACCAACGCGCTATTCCCCGCCCGACGAAATCCATGCCCGCCGGACCGTTCAACCCCGGCGAGGTTTTCACCGTCACGCTCATTGCTTCCAACGATACCGTGGCGCACAATCCCGTGGAAGCGCCCATCATTTTGGCAGACCTGATGCCTCCGGGGCTGGAAATTGTGGTCGCCGATACCATCACCAACGGCGGCTATCGTCCCGCCCTCACCACCGACACGTGGTATTCGCTGATTAATGCGGACGGCGCAACAGCCCCCACGGCGACCATCACCCTGAGTGGCACGCAGCAGTTGGCGAAATGGGAATGGGGTCCGCCCTACCAGCAGTTGCCCGGTCATTTCACCGAAGTGGAATTCACCGTGCGGGTGAAAAAGGGAACTCCGCCCGGCACGCTCTATAATCGGGCGTATATGATGTGGAATACCACCACTGCGAACCCGTTACTCTGCACGGGCGACCAAATTTATACCGACACCCTCGATTTGAACGGGAACGGCAGTTTCACCGATGTCGGCTGTCAGACCGCCGCGCAGCCGGTGAATATCAGCGTTTTCCTTTCCATGGATTCCGAAAAATTCGTCTGGGGTGAATTAGACCCCGGTTGGAACAAACTCGGCTGGACTGTGCCCGGCGGGTACGTGGATTGGCAGATGATTATCACCAATACCAGCAACGTGTCTACCAGCAATATTGTGATGTACGATATTCTGCCCTATATTGGCGATACCGGCGTGATTGCCACGTGGGAAAGTCGCGGCTCGCAGTGGCGACCGAACATGCAGGCGCCGGTCACTGCGCCGCCCGGCGTGCCGCTGACCGTCTCGTACAGTCAATCGCAGAATCCATGTCGCACGGAAGTTGTCCCCGGCGGTCCGGCGGGCTGTGTGGATGATTGGACGACCACCTTCCCCGCCGACCCGACTTCGGTGCAGGCAATCAAACTCGATTTTTGCGATAGCGGCGGCACGAATTGTCTGGTGCTCGCGCCGGAAACCGATACCGGTGCCGGCGGCGTGGTCACTTTCACGTGGCATATGGTCGCGCCGAATCTCGCGCCGGAAAACCAAATTGCGTGGAACTCTTTCGGTTTCACCGCCAGCGGCGGGGGGAAACAACTCTTGCCCGCCGAACCGATTCGGGTGGGCGTGCAGCTCACCGCCACCACCACCCCGCTCAACCTCGGCGATTATGTGTGGCTCGATGTGGCGGGTGTGCAGAATGACGGTATCCAGCAACCGGAGGAACCGGGCATCAACGGGGTACGGGTGGAACTCCACGATGCCACGACGAATAATCTGCTCGATTACCGCTATACCGGACCCGACCAGTATGGCAATCCGGGCTATTATTTGTTCACCAATCTCACCGCCACCACATATTATCTGGAATTCTTCCCGCCCATCAGCTCCCCCTTCACCTACACGGCGACCATTCCCAATGCCGGCGCGGATGATGCGGTGGACAGCGACGGCGAGCTATCCGGCGTTGATGTGACCTATGGCGCATATTCCGAAACCACCACCATCAATTTAATCACCGATACCCTTGCTTGGGATATGGGCTACTGGGTCCCCACCGATTACGGCGACGCGCCGCAGGACAACACCACATGGCGTTATCCTGTGGTGGCATCCACCCAGCCGATTTCGGCGGCGCTGGCGGGGCGACACATCATTTCCCCCAGCATGTATTTGGGCAGCACGGTGGACGCGGAACTGGACGGGAACCAAACCCTCACTGCGCTGGGCGACGACAATACCCTGTCACCGGATGATGAGGATGGGGTACTCTTCTCCGATTATCTCGGCACAGTGGCGCAACCGACCGGTGTGATGTTCATCGGGCGGGATAATGTGCTCACCATCACCGCCACTTCGCCCTTTACCACCGCTTATTTGAACGCCTGGATTGATTTCAACGGCGACGGCGATTGGGACGATGCGGGCGAGCAAATCGCCACCGCGCGCCCGTCGAGCGGCACATTCGGGTTGACGGTTGCCGTCCCCTCCGGGGCGATTTCCGGGACGACCTATGCCCGTTTCCGGTACAGCACCCAAGCGGCGCTCACCCCGTACCTCACCGCCCCCGACGGGGAAGTGGAGGATTACCGGGTGGTGCTGATTAATCCGCCCACAAAAACCATCGTCTCTTCCACAGACCCAGACACCACTGCCACCAACCTTTCCATCGGCGAAAAGGTGCGCTACCGGCTCGTTGCGCCCATCCCCGAAGGGACACTGCCCAATTTCACCATCACCGATGCCCTGCCCGCCGGATTGCAGTTCATCACCGGCACAGTGACCACCGCCATCACCGGCACGAGCGTCACTTCCACCGGCTTCACGGTGTCTCCAACTACCTTTGGCGACGGCACCGACCCCGTGTTCAATTTCGGCACGGTCATCAATGGCGATGCCGACCCCGGCGAAGAGGATATTGTGGTGGAATTTGATGCGCAGGTGCTCAACACCGGCGGCAACATCAACGGAACCACGCTCGACAATTTATTCACCGTCAATTATGACACCGTTTCCGAAACGTCCAACCCGGCGACCGTGACCATTGTCGAGCCGGTACTCCATATCGGCAAAACATATGTGACCCCCAACAATTGCGGCGCGACGCTCTATCTGGAGAATTTCAACGATAATCTTGCCCAAGATTGGAGCGGTAGCAGCGGCTGGACGGTGGCGAACGGCACGTATCGCCAATCGACCACATATCAGGAACGCTTCTACAATCTTACCTCCGGCTGGACGGATTACAGTTACAGTTTGATGGTGCGTCCGGATACGGATGATTCTTCCGTCAGCGTCTATTTCCGGCGGCAGAATTCCAGCAATTATTACCGGCTGGATTGGCAAAATCTGCCATCACCGAGTTTGGCATTAATCCGGCGGGTGGGGGGCAGTAACACCACCCAAACCCTCGCCCGTTCTTTTGCACCGGGACACTGGTATCACGTTGAAGTGAAAGGCTTCGGCGATACCGTGCAGGTGTTCATTGACGGCGAATTGGTCTTCACCGATACTTCTGCCGCGCTCACGGGCGGGCAAATCGGAGTGCGCACCAATGGCGGCACAGGTTTGCGCGAGTTTGATGATATTCTGGTCACCAAAATGGATGACATGGGTTGCACCATCGGCGCGAACCAACTCATCACCTACACCCTGTTCATCTCCAACCAGTGGACGATTCCCGGCTACGATTTGGTCATCACCGACAGTTTGCCCATCAGCACCAGTTTCGTCAGCTATGTTTTCAGCAGTGACGATGTTACCAGCACGGTGAAACCGGGACTGGAGCCGACCGTCGGCGCGACGGGGGTCATCACTTGGGGGGTGACGCAGCTCACCAACGAAAACCCCTTCACCGGCTTGAGCCATCCGGGCATCACCATCACGGTGGTGGCGCAGGTGGATGCCGGAGTGCCCGCCAACACCATCCTGCCGAGTCAGGTCTGGCTGGCGTATGACAATAAACCGGGCACTACCGCCCCCGGCTTCGAGCGGCAATTCAGCGGCGGTTCGCATTCCACTGCGCTGAAAACCGTGCCGGGCGACCTGCTGAAAGCGGTCACGTTCAGCCCGCAACCCACCGCGACCCTCGGCTCGCTGGTGACATACACCCTCACCGCGCCGACGACGCCCATCACCGCGACGCTGTACGGGGTGGTCATCACCGACCAACTGCAGACGCCGCGCTATTTCATCGGAAATGTCGCCGCGACGGGCGGCACGAACCCCGCCGCAATCTTCAACCAAGCCACGGGACTGATTACCGCCACCTTCGACAATATTCCGGCGGGGGCGCAGGCGACCATCACCGTCACCGCGCGGATTTCGCACGCCTTCCCCTCGGCGGCGACCGACCCGAACGGCGGCGATGCCGTCACCAACACGGCGGTTCTGAGCCACACGGCGGGCGTGATTGTCTCGAATGTGGTCACCACCACCGTGCATGAGCCGCGCGTCAGCATCAGCAAATCGGCGGCGGTGGTAACGGGCAATCCGCAGGCGATGGATTATACCGTGACCGTCGTCAACAACGGCGATGCGGACGCATTCGGGTTGACCGTCACCGATGCGACGCCGGGCGGCACCACCGTGTCCAATATCGGGCAGGGGGGGGTACTGCTGTCCGACAATCGCACCATCAGTTGGACGATTTCGAGTCTGGCAGTCGGCGCGAGCCAAAATCTGACCTATCGGTTGACGCTGACCGAACCGATTTACGCGAGCAATTTATTCACCAACACCGCCATCGTCACCAATACCTCGCTCACCGCCACCATCCCCGGCGTGCGCCCGTACATCACCGATACGGTGCATACTTTCGCCCTCCCCATGGGGCAGATTGGCGATTATGTCTGGATGGATGCCGATTACAGCGGCGTGCAGGGGTCATCCTCCGCCGAAACGGGCATCAATGGGGTAACGGTGAATCTGTTCAATGCCGATACCGGCGCGTTCATCACCACCACAACCACGTTCAACAACGGCTCGAATGACGGCTATTATCTGTTCGACAATTTACCGCTCGGCATCACCTACACCGTGCAACTCGCGTCGAGCAATTTCACCGGCGGCGGCGCGCTGACACCATATGTGCCGACGCTGTTGGGGCAGGGGACACCCGCCACCGACTCCGACGCCAATCCGCTGGCGACCTTCCTCGGCAACGGGTACGCCGTGACCACCACCCTCACCGGCGCCATCACCCAAGATTTGACGCTTGATTTCGGCTTTGTGCCGCTCATGTCGCTGGGGAATCAAGTTTGGTGGGATTTGAATGACAACGGACTGAAAAACGCCGGCGAACCTACCTTCAACAATGTGGCGGTGGAATTATATGCCGACACCAATATTGACGGCGTGTTCTCGGCGGGCGATGCCCTCATCTCGACCACCGTCACCGCCGGCACCGGCAATTACACCTTCACCAACCTGTACCCCGGCAACTATCTGGTGGTCATCACCGATACGAATTTCACCGGGACGGGGGCGCTGGTGGATTATCTGCCCGCTACAATCAACGTTGCGGGGAATAGCGACCAAAACAACTGGAATCACGGAACGCAGACCGGCGGCGCGGTTGCCGGCACAGTTGTCACCCTCATCGGCGGGGCGGAACCTGTCAACGATGGCGACGCCGACGCCAACAGCAACCTTTCGGTGGACTTCGGCTTTGTCACGCGAGACCTCGGCGACCTGCCCGACAGCTACGGCACGCTGACCGCCTCGCTCGGCGCGCGCCATCTCATCAGCCCGACGTTCTATCTGGGCAATCTGGTGGATGCCGAAACGGACGGTCAACCTTCCGTGGATGCGCAGGGTGATGATGGCAACGTCACCACCGGCTATGGCGGCACAGGGGATGATGAAGACGGCGTGCAGTGGACGCCCTTCGTTTTGGGCGAAACCTCAACCTTCACCGTCACCGTATCGCAAAATGGGGGCTATCTCAACGGTTGGATTGACTTCAACGGCAATGGCGCCTTCGATGCGGGCGAGCAAGTTGTTACAAACGGAATTCAGCCTGCCGGCGCCACCCCCTTCACCGTCACTATTCCGGCGACGACGACCCTCGATAATATCTATATGCGTTTCCGTTTCAGCACGGTCAGTGGGTTAGCCCCCACCGGCGACGCACCCGACGGCGAAGTGGAAGATTATGCGACTACCGCTATCGGCTATGATTTTGGCGATTTGCCCGACTCATATCGAACAACCTTAGGCATTCTTGGCGCCCGGCACACCATCAGCGATGGACTCTATTTGGGTGCGCGCGTGGACGCTGAGACCGACGGGCAGCCCAGCACTACCGCCACCGGAGATGATACCGTCAACGGCAGCGCAGTCGGCGCGGGCGTTGGGGATGATGAAGACGGCGTGACGTGGACGCCGCTGACGCTGGGACAAAGCGCCATCTTCACCGTGACCGCCTCGCAAAATAATGCGTATTTGAATGCCTGGATTGATTTTGACGGTGATGGTAATTTCACCCTTGCGAGCGACCACGTCATCAGTGGTGCTTTGCTCAGCACGGGTGTGAACACCTTCAGCATTCCTATTCCCGCCAGTGCAGTCAGTGGCAACCTTTATATGCGTTTCCGATACAGCACCCAACAAGTGCTTGGCTTCAATGGATTTGCCCCCGATGGCGAAGTGGAAGATTATGTGACCACTGCCACCTATTATGATTTGGGCGACTTGCCCGACGTTTACGGCACAACCCTGGCGTCATTCGGCGCGCGGCACATCATCAGCCCGACGCTGTATCTGGGCAGCCGGGTGGACGCGGAAGGGGACGGACAGCCCTCGACGACGGCGCTGGACGATGATAACACCGTCACCACCGGCTTCCCCGCCAATGGCGACGATGAAGACGGCGTGATATGGTCGGCGTTTGTGCTGGGGCAGACCGCCACCCTCACCGTAACTTCCGCCTCGACGGGGCAGGGTTATGTGAACGGTTGGATTGACTTCAACGGCGATGGCGATTTCGCCGACACGGGCGAGCAACTTCTCGCGGATGTGCTGCTCGGAACGGGCGCGCTGACCGTCTCCACCACTGTTCCCGCAACGGCGACCACCGGTCTCTACATGCGTTTCCGGTACAGCACCCAAACGGGACTGACTCCCACCGGCGACGCGCCCGATGGCGAAGTGGAGGATTATCTCGCGGCGGTGGTGCTGTATGACTTCGGCGACCTGCCCGAAAGTCCGTATCCCACCACACTGGCGCAAAACGGCGCGCGACACATCATCCAACCCGTATTCAACCCGACCCTCGGCGCGACGGTGGACAACGAAGCGGACGGTCAGCCCAACGCCACCGCCACCGGCGACGACATCGCCCGCAGCCCCGACGATGAGGACGGCGTGCAACTGCTGACACCGCTCGTGGCGGGGCAGGTGGCAACCTTCACCATCACCGCTGCCAACACCAGCGATGCGCGGCTCATCGCGTGGATGGACTTCAACGGCGACGGCGACTTCGCCGACACGGGCGAGACCATCTTCAACAGCATTTCGCTGGTGGATGGCGCGAATGTCCTGACCATCACCGTGCCGACCGTCATCCTGAGCAACACCATCAACGCCCGTTTCCGGTACAGCACCGACTTTCTGTCCGCGCCCACCGGCGAAGCGGCAGATGGTGAGGTGGAAGACTATCAATTCAATCCCACCCGCTTGGTCAGTTTGGGCGATTTGGTCTGGTTCGATTACAACAATGATGGCGTGTATCAGCCATCCACCGAAAACGGCGTGAACGGGGTGACGATGGAACTCTTCAACGCGGGCGATACCCCCGGCGTGAGCACCCCCGTCGCCACAACCACCACCGATGCGACGGGACGATATTTGTTCCTCGATGTGCCGGAAGGCGGCTATTTCATCCACATTCCGCCCGCAGCATTCACGGTGGGACAGCCTTTGTACGGCTATGATTCATCCGTGCCGACGCAAGCCAATCCCAACACCGACCAAAATGAGGATGTGGATGAAAACGGCGTGCCCGTGT
>JAJRSQ010000432.1 GCA_024278725.1 Chloroflexota bacterium | reverse complement strand
TCGTATGCCAGCGATGCTATCTGCACCCCGCCACCGGCGGTCGTGCCGACAAATGTAGCGGTCTGAGCATAATTCCCCGCAGTGATAGCGCCATCGCCAAAGCCGGAAACTTGTGTGCTCCACACATAGCTAAAATTAGCGGGCAGCACTTCCGCATTGGCGATATCGTAGCCATACGCCGTGAAATCAGTCGGCTGCCCGGCAGTCACGGTGAAAGGTCCTGTGGGAGAAATATCAACACGCTCCAGCGGTCCCACAAAAAATTGCACGCTATCGCCCAGCAGGGGTAAATCGGCTAAATATGAAACCGTGATGACCGCCGTTTGCGCCGTCAGCGGTGCGGCGATGGTGCGGGTGATTGCCCCGTTGGCGTCCGTTTTGCCACTGCCGGAAAGGGTGTCCGGGCTGGCTTGCACGGTGATGGGATAGCCCGCGTCCACCGGGTTGCCCTGCGAATCCAAAATAGTGATGCGGAGCGTCGCCGTGTCCACCCCGTTGGCGTGAATTTTCAGCGTGTTCCCGCTCCATTCAAAATACGGGGCGGTGGTGGTCGCGCTGATGGTCGCTTTGTCCGGCGTACCGGGGGTGAAGCTCACATAGGGATTGCTGTCGGCGGTCAGGGTGAGATAGGGACCTGTGGCGACCTTGATTTCAGCCGTACCGATGGTGGCGGAACGAAGGGTGCGGGTGACCACGCCGTTGGCGTCGGTCGGCGCAGTCCCTTCAATCGTCCCCAACGTTGATTCGACAAAAACATACACCCCCTGCCCCACCGGATTATCGTATGCGTCGCGGATTTCCACCACAATTTGCGACGTGCTGGCATCATCGGCGAGAACGGTGGTGGGGTTCGGCGTGACTTTGGCGCGGGCGGGCGTCCCGGCATTGACATTAATATACGTAAAATCATAATTGTCCGATGCTTGCGCCCATAATGCGACCAACCCGGCTTTCTCGCCCGTGAAAACGCCATCCACCACCGAGCCGGTGCCGCCGTTGCTGGTGTCGGGTGGAACCCATGTCACTGCATCAGACCGAAGATTGCCATACATATCATACGCCGCTGCCGTAAAAGTGAACGGCACACCCGCAGTAACATTGATGGGATTGGCAATATCGTGACTGGCGGGCGCAATCGCAATATGGTCAAGCGCAGCGGGCAAAACGGTAATCGTGTCCCCTTGTGTGGGGATGCCATCCACATAAATTTGGGGATAGGTGGTTTGGGTGAAAACCGCATTCGCGCAGGTCAGCACCCCGTTGGCATCGGTGGCGGAACACGACAGCGGATTGCTCCCCAGCGTGCGCGAAACAACAAAGGTCTGGTTCGGCAGCGGATGCCCCACGCTGTCGGTGGCGGTTATCACCAAATTGATGGCGTCACCGGCGGTGGGATTGTTCGGAGATGCCGCCAAATAGGCGCGGGCAATCGGTCCGGTGGTAAAACTGATGGTGATGTTGGTCGGCGTCACCATATTCGTCACCGAGACCACCGCATCCCCCAGTGAAGTGTCGGTGGTGAGGATGCGGCTGACCGCGCCGTTGGTGTCGGTGGCGGCGGGCGCATCGAGCGTGCCGCGGGTGGTGGTGAAAGCGGGCGTGAAGCCCGACTCGTTGGTCGCATTGCCGAATCTGTCGCGCAAAAGCCCGTCAATGGTCACGAAATTCGTGCCATTGGCATACACGGCGAGGGGAACGGCGCTCAATTCCAGCAACACGGAATTGTCGGGGGTGAAATCGGCGGTGGATGTCCCCTGAATCACCAATCCCCCGCCGGTGGTCACCGCGCTGAAATTCGCCGTGCCGGTACGCGTCGACTCCAGCGTCACCTGCAAAACCCCGCTGCCATCCGTTGTGCCGCTCGCGGGGGTGAGCCACCCCAGCGACGTGGTCAGCGTCAGCGGCACACCCGGCACCGGATGCCCCACCGTGTCGCGGGCGATGACGGTCATCGTCACCGGCACGCCCACCGTAATGGGCGCAGTGGGGGAGAGCGAAATATCGGCGGCGACGGGCGCACCGACCACAAAGTGCACGGTGGCAGTCGCGGGGGTGATGATGCCGGTCACTGTCGCCGTAACGGGATTCGAGACCAAATCGGTGGAGCTGCGAAGGGTGGTGGTCGCCACTCCATTGCCGGTGGTGACCAAACTTTGCCCCAGCGTGCCGTACCCCGTGGCGAAGGTCACATCCACGGGAACATCCACCGGGTTGTTGAATTGGTCGGTCACCGTTGCGGAAAGAACGGCGATGCTGACCCCGTCGGCATCAATGGTATCGGGGATTGCCGTCAAAAAGACTTTTGCGGGATTGTCGGGGGCAAAATACACCGGCTGTGTTTTCTGCAATCCACCCACATGCACCGTCGTTTGGGCATATCCCGCCACCGTCCCCGCCGAAAGGGTGGCAGTCGCCTGCCCGTTGACCGTGATGGTATTGAAAGTTGTACCGCCGCCGTCCAGCGTCCCCAGCGAGGTGGTGAAGGAAAGGACGGTCGGTTCCACCAAGTTGCCATATTGATCTTTCACCGTTGTGGAAATGACACTGGTGGAAGTTCCCGCCGCCGATACGGGAATGGTCAGCGGGTTGGCGGAAATGAAAATCTGGTCGGCGGGACCGGGGGTGAGATACACCGTATGGCTATTATCCACCAAACTTCCCACCGAAATGGTGAGCGTCGCCGTACCGGCAACTGCATTCCCCAAAAGCGTGGCATACGCCTTCCCGCTGCTGTTCAGCGCCCCGCCATTCAGAATGTCCAAAATTCCCAGCGATGATTGGAAGGTCACCGTATCGCTGGTATCGGGATTGCCGTAAGCGTCGGTCACGGTGGCGACAATCTGCGCCGAGGTGGCGCTCGGCGGGGCGGGGATGGTGGTGGGCGCAACCGCCACCGACAGGTTGGCGGGCGGTCCGTGCGTATATTGCAC
>JAJRSQ010000431.1 GCA_024278725.1 Chloroflexota bacterium | reverse complement strand
ATGCTGGTGCGTTCCGGTATCATTCTCATCAAATATTGGTTCTCGGTGAGTGATGAAGAGCAGGAGCGCCGTTTTCAGGCGCGCCTCACCGACCCCACCAAACGCTGGAAACTCAGCCCGATGGACTTGGAATCGCGGGCGCGGTGGGTGGAATATTCCCGCGCCAAAGATGAAATGTTCAAATATACCGACATCAAACAAGCCCCGTGGTATGTGGTCAATGCGGATGTCAAACGGCACGCCCGCCTGAACTGCATTCATCACCTGTTGAGTATGATACCGTATGAAGACCTCACCCCGAAGCGCATCAAACTGCCCCCCCGGCAGGCGGATGTCGGCTACATTCGCCCCCCCTTCACCGACCAAACCTTTGTGCCGGAGATATATCCGTAGCGGCGCGCGAATGGCATCAATAAAAAACGCGGAATCGACAATGCCGATTCCGCGTTCCGGTTTTGAACGAACTTATTTTATCAGCGCATCTATCCCAATCATCACCATCACAATCAGCAAATACAGGTTTGACATTTTGAATAGCGAAAATGCCAGCTTCCCGGACGGGTCAATCACCAATTTGATGTTGCGTGCCATCAAATCAATGGTGGCAATGCCGACGGGAATACCGTAAATCCAGCCGAGCGCGGGGTGCAGAACGAGCAGCATCGCGGCGAAGGTGGTGGCGACGGTGTGCAGCAGCACCCACAACGCGGCGGCGCGCGGCGACGCCTGCACGGGGAGCATCGGTGTGTTGCTGCGGGCGTAATCGTCGCGGTAGGTGATGGCGAGACTCCAGAAGTGCGTGGGTGTCCACAAAAAGAGCAGGAACGCCAAAATGACCGCGCCGGGGTCGCTCCAATTGCCGACGGCGGCGCTGCCGCTCAACACGGCGGCGCTCCCTGCCGCCCCGCCGATGACGATGTTCAGCAGGGTGCGCGGTTTCAGATAGAGCGTATACAAAAATACGTAAATCGCCGCGCCGACCAGCAGGTAGAAGGTGAGCCACGGATTGGTGGGCAGTACCATCAGCGACGGAACCAGAATCATCGCCGCCGCAACGTATGGAACCCATCCGGGGCGCGCGATGGTTCCGTCAACCAGCGGGCGATTGCGGGTGCGCTTCATCAGCCCATCCGAGTCGCGTTCAAAATATTGGTTCAGCGCCGACGAACCGGCGGCGGCAAATCCGCCTGTCACCAGCAGCACTATCATCGCCCCGGCGTCCGGTGCGCCCTGCGCCGCCAGAAAAGCCCCGCCAACCGCTGCCGTCAACAGCAAAACGACAATGCGGAGTTTGAACAGCACGGTCAATGTTTTGAATGATGGAATATTCGCGCGGATAAGTCCGGCGATGGTTTGGGGCGCTACATTTGCGGAGGGATAATTGTCTGATTCAATCGAACTCATCTGCGTCCTCATTTCTTGGGATGGCTCAATGCCAATGCCGGTATTGGACTGAAACGCTTGATGTAAACATTAAGATGCCTGAACGTGGTCATTACTTTTTAGTGTAGGGGAAATGGGTTAAATGCCCATAAAAATCGAATTAAAATGCCATAAAAATATTGTCGCGCCGGCAAGTCGTTTCAAAACCCGTCGATAGTGATATTTTTTGACTGATACAAAGATTGTTGGTTGTCATTGCGAGCGTAGCGAAGCAATCTCCACGCTTCAATGACGGAGATTGCTTACCCCGTTGGGGCACAGGTCGGCGTTGCACGCCTCGCAATGACACTTGCGCATCCTATTAGTCAATTTTAACCACTACCAACCCGTCATCGCCATCCCCTCAAAGAAGCCCGGCAATTTTGCGGAATTTGTTCATCAAAGGGTAATATAATGGGTGAAATTAAAAAAGGATGGCGCATCTGAAAGCCACAATTATTTTTAACCCCCAAGCCGGGGCAAAATCGTTACAACTTGAAATTCAGCAGGCGGGCAGCTATTTGGTTGAAAATGGCTGGCGCATCACTTGGGCGGAGACCGCGTACCCCGGACATGCCACCACGCTGGCTCAGCAATCGGCGGCGCGGGGGGACGACATTGCCATTGCCGTGGGGGGCGATGGCACGGTGAATGAAGTGCTGAACGGGTTGGTTGGCACGCGGACGGCGTTGGGCATCATCCCCTCCGGCACGGGAAATGTTTTCGCCGCCGATATGCGCATTCCGCTGCCGGGACCTCTGCCGCATCAGAAGCTCATCCGCGCGGCGGAAACACTGCTGGTCAGCAAGCCCCGCCGGATAGATGTCGGCAGTGCCGTTTGGGGGAACGGGCAGCGCCGTTATTTTTTGTCGTGGGCGGGCGCAGGCTTGGACGCCGCCATCAGCGATGCCGTGGAAGTTGATAAAAATACCCGCCGCTCATGGCGGTTTTTGGGGATGTTCGGCTGGCTCATCAGCGGATTATGGGTTTTGCGGAATTTCCGGGGCACGCATATGCGCGTGACGCTAGACCATCGGCGCGTAATTTCACGGCGAATTATCATGACGACGGTCAACAATGCGCAATTGTACGGGCGCTTCTGGCGACTTTCCCCCGACGCCAAATTGGATGATGGCTGGTTGGACGTGGTCATCATGGAAGGTTACGGTTGGCGGTCGTCTGTGCGCCACATCTTCAATGCCAGCGTCGGGCGTTTGGCTGCCGACCCCGACACCTATCTTTATCGCGCCCGGCACATCTCTGTGGAAGCCGGAGAACCGATGCCGGTTCATGTTGACGCGGAAAGCGTTGGGCTGACACCATTGACGGTGGAAATTGTGCCGCAGGCGCTGACGATTTTCTTGCCTCCCAACGTCCCGCCCACCCGATTTTCAACCATTGCAGGAGGAATCTCATCGTGAAATATGTGAATTATGGAATGCTATTGTTCATCCCGCTTGCCATTTTGGGCGAGCTGTTGCACTGGTCGCCGGTGGTGATCTTTTTTGCCGCCGCGCTGGGCGTTGTGCCGCTGGCGGGATTTATGGGGCAAGCCACCGAAATGCTCGCCGTGTACACCGGTCCCAAAGTGGGCGGACTGCTGAACGCCACGCTCGGCAACGCCGCCGAACTCATCATCACCGTGGTGGCGCTGCAAAAAGGCGCGGCGAACCCCGAATTGCGCGAAGGGTTGATGAATCTGGTGAAAGCTTCCATCACCGGCTCGGTGCTGGGGAATCTGCTGCTCATTTTGGGCTTCAGCATGCTGATGGGGGGATTGAAATTCGGCAAACAAACTTTTGACAAAACGCAGGCGGGCGTGAATGCCACTATGCTCATTTTGGCGATTATCGCGCTGGCAGTGCCGTCCTTCTTCAGCCAGACCATCGACACGGTGAACCACGCCGGGGTGGAATATTTGAGCATCGGCGTGGCGGTGGTGATGATTGCGGTGTATGTGCTGAGTATCGTCTTTTCATTCCAACAGGATGACAAACGGAGCGAAGCCGCGACGCCGCACACCCCCGGATGGAGCGTCAAACGCTCGGTGATGGTGCTGGTGGTGGCGACGGTCGCCATTGCGTTCTTGAGCGAAATGCTCGTCGGCGCGGTGGAGCCGGTGGTGGAACAACTTGGGGTGAGTGAATTTTTCCTGGGGATAATCCTGATTCCGCTGGTGGGCAACATCGCGGAACACGTGGTTGCCATTCAAATGGCAATGAAAAACAAGATGGAATTGTCGCTCGCCATCTCGCTGGGGTCAAGTTTGCAAATCGCGCTTTTCGTCGCGCCGCTGCTGGTCTTCATCAGCTTGCTGCTCGGCAACCCGTTGACGCTCACCTTCAACCCTTTTGAGGTCATCGCGCTGGTGGGGGCGACATTAATCGCGGCATTAATTGCGCTGGACGGGGAAAGCAACTGGCTGGAAGGGGCGCAATTGCTGGGCGTCTATCTCATCATCGGCATTGCGTTCTTCTTTTTACCGGCGTGAGCTATTTCCGCGCGCGTTGCTCCGCGTAACCATGTTCGCCCAGCAGCGGCACAAATGCCACCGGAACCAACCGCTCTTTGACGATGCGCGCATCGTGGGAGCGCGCCACGCGCCATAACTTCTGATTGCCCGGCTCGCCCACCGGTATCACCAGCGACGCCCCCGGCTTGAGTTGCGCCACCAGCGGCGGGGGGATTTCCGGCGCGGCGGCGGCGACCACAATGCCGTCGAAGGGGGCATGTTTTTGCCAGCCATAGCCGCCATCGCCGTGCGAAACGGTGATGTTGGTGTAATTGAGCGCCAGCAGATTCTGCTCGGCTTGGATGGCGAGTTCCATCACCCGTTCCACCGAATACACGTGCCGCGTGAAGCGGCTCAACACGGCGGCTTGATAGCCCAACCCCGTTCCGATTTCCAGCACGATGGCGGTGGCGGGGTTTTTTATGTGCAGCGCTTGCAGCATATACGCCACAATAAAGGGCTGGGAAATGGTCTGCCCGTATCCAATCGGCAGCGGCGAATCTTTGTATGCCAGATGGCGGTATTCGGTCGAAACGAAACTCTCGCGCGGCACTTCGCCCATCGCCGCCAGAACCTTCGGGTCGGTAATGCCTCGCCGGGTGAGTTGATTCTTCACCATCTCCCGCCGGTTGCGTTGGAAGTCTATCGTTTCATTGGTCATTTTTAGCTGCTCCTGCATTAATTATCCCATAGAATTGCATACACCGCAACCGAATGCCTCCCTTTGGGGCGCGGTTCAGTTTCGGACGGGTTGAGGGTGATTCTTTGTCCACCTGAGTTGTCGCTCCCGAAAAAAAATTCGGCGTTTGATGTGACATAAAAATCGGTGTATGGTATAATGGTACTAGATTACATAATCATTCACCGGAGGAAATATGTACACTTACAAAGCAACTGTAAGCCGTGTCGTTGATGGCGACACCATTTATGTGGACGTTGACTT
>JAJRSQ010000430.1 GCA_024278725.1 Chloroflexota bacterium | reverse complement strand
TACACCCTGCTCTTTCGCAACGGGCGCGGGGTGAAATTTGAGGGCGCGATTCACGAATCGCCCACCGATTCGGTGGTGCGGCAGGGGTTGACGCTGGCGAACACCAACATCACCATTGAGCATCACGGGTACGCGGGCGACACCGCCGATTTGCGCCGCAAGGCGGAACGGAACGCGCGCATCCTGCGGCAGTGCATCGCGGCGGAGCCCGAAAACCTGAAATGGCGGTATCATCTCGGCGTGAGTTTATATCAACTGGAAGATTTTGCGGGCGCAGTCGCCCAACTCGAACCCATTGTTATGCACCCCGCCCCGGAGTTGAATGAAACCAACCAAGTGTATCGGGCGCATGTGCTCCTCCTTTCGGCATATGCCAACACAGGTTTCACCGCCCGCGCCGACGCGCTGATTGTGCAGGCGACCCGCCGCTATCCCCTGCGGCGGCATCTGTGGATTGCCATCGGGATGCACCACCTGCACCGGAATCGCCCGCGCGATGCCGTCTCGGCGCTGGAAAAAGCCCGCGCCATCCCCGCGCACACCGTTGAGGGGGAGGACTGGCAGCCCGGCGTGCTGGAATCGCTGTTGGCGACGGCGTATCATCGGTGGGCGGCAACATTGCTGCAAAACGGCGATGCGCTTTCGGCGGCGGAGATTGTGCAGCAGGCAATTGCCGTGGCGCAGCAGCCCGTTCAAAAATCGGACGGGTGGAAATTGCTGGCGGTGTGCCTGCAACGGCTGGGGCAGGAATCGGAAGCGATGACCGCTTGGCAGATGGCGCAACAGATGATTGCGGAACCGGCGTGAAACGATGACCAAACCCACGGTTGTGACCCTCGAACTGAATCCCGACCCGGTGACGGGCGCACTGCCCGCCGTGTCGCTGTGCATGATTGTGAAAAATGAAGAAGCCAATCTGGCGGATTGTCTGCGCTCGGTGGGGGATTTTGCCGCGGAAATCATCGTGGTGGATACCGGCTCCACCGACCGCACAGTGGAGATTGCGCGCCGGTTCGGGGCGCGGGTGGAATTTTTCGACTGGGTGAACGATTTCGCCGCCGCGCGGAATGCCGCCATCGGGTACGCCACCGGCGACTGGATTTTCTGGATGGACGCCGACGACCGGCTCACCCCCGAAAACCTGAACCGGCTCAAACGGGCGCTCATCTCAAACCGCGCCGACGTTTACAGCGCGCGCATCGTCAGTCCGAACGCCCAGCACCGGCAATCGCGGGCAATTGCCCACCATCTGCGACTCTTCCGCAACGGGCTGGGGCTATCTTTCATTTACCCGTTGCATGAGGATTTGAACTTGGCGGCGGCATCCGAGCCGGTGACGCTGGCATACACCAATATCGAAATTGAACACGTGGGGTATGTGCTGGGAGATGACCTGCTGAAAACAAAAATCCGCCGCAATCTGGGCATCATCCGCAAATGTTTGGCGGACGACCCGCAGAGCGTGCGCTGGCATCACCATTTGGGGCTGTCGCTGGCAATGTTGGATGACCATGAACCGGCAATCGACGCGCTGGAATTTGTGGTGGCATCCGGTGGGCAGGGCATCAGTGAGGTGGAATTTTATTACAGCCATCTGTGGTTGATTGCGCTGTACAGCAAAACGCAGCGTTTTGAAAAGGCGGAAACGCTGTTTCGGCAGGCGATGACGCGCTTCCCGGCGCGGCAACATCTGCTGATTGCCGCCGGGATGTTCTATTTGGATGCCGACGACCCCGCCACCGCCCGCCGCTGGTTGGAAAAAGCCGCCGCCCTCCCCGCCGAATCGTTGACCGTGCAGGGGCAAACGTGGCTGCCCGGCACATTGGAAAACTATTTGGGGCAAGCGCATCTGCTGTTGGGAGACGATGACCGGGCGCGGCAGTGGTATGCTTCGGCGGATGTTGCCGCCCTGCACCGCGACGCGCAAGCCGCGTTTGAGGCGCAAGATTGGGCGCGTGCAGTGGACGCGCTCGCGCACGCCATCGCCATCGGTGCGCCCACCCCCGCCGACCGGCTCGCGCTGGCGGCGGCGCTCATCTTCAAAACGGGGAAGACCGGCAGCGCCGCGCGCATCTGCCGGCGGGTGCTGGCGGCGCATCCCGCCCATCCCGCTGCGGACGATTTGCTGGCGGTCATCCGCCAAAACGAAGATTTTTGGCAAACCCCGGCGGATGCCATCAGTGTGGCATTGGCGGCAGACCGCCGCGAGCAGGGGCTGTCTCTTTTGCGGCGACTGGCGGAACTGTTGTCGGTTTCGCTGCCCGAATTGATTCGCCAGCACGGACTGCGCTGTATTCACCGGCAGAACTATGCCGCCGCCACCGAAGCCTTCGCCCTGCTGGTAGACCTTTCCCCCGCTGATGCCGCCGCCTACAAATCGCTGGGGGTGTCGCTCAACGGGCTGGGGATGGAACAGGACGCCATCGCCGCGTGGCAAATTGCGCAGCAGTTGGAAGCGAACATGGTTGCAACATAAATTTCGGATGGAACGATGACCACATACAAAAAAGACCGACCCAAACCCAAACGTCAATTTTTGCAGGGACCCGATTTGACCTTTGACGGGCAAAACCCGCCGCAATCATATCCGTCCGTGTCGCTGTGTATGATTGTGAAAAACGAAGAGGACAATCTGCGGGCGTGTGTTGAATCGGTGGGCGATTTCCCCTCGGAAATCATCATCGTGGATACCGGCTCCACCGACCGCACGGTGGGAATCGCGGAATCGCTCGGCGCGGTGGTGAAACATTTTCCGTGGATTGACGATTTTGCCGCCGCCCGCAACGAATCCATCAAAGATGCCACCGGCGACTGGATTTTCTGGATGGACGCCGAT
>JAJRSQ010000429.1 GCA_024278725.1 Chloroflexota bacterium | reverse complement strand
ATTCAGGGGGTCTGTTATTGCGAGCGAAGCGAAGTTGAAAATGCCCGAAGGGTGCAATCTCCGCTGACGTTCACAGAGATTTCTTACCCCGTTGGGGCACAGGTCGGCGCAAAAAACGCGCCTCGCAATGACATTGTATAAATTCCCCCCGGCTTCTGATTGAGCCTGAATTTCTTGGCTAAAAGCCCAAGCCGACTTAAGCCGGCTTGAGTTCTGAGCCTTGAATTTTAATTCAAGACAAAAGCTTTCATATTTATATATCCGATATGGAAAAATACCAAAAAGAGAAGTGATTGAATAAAATTTGCGTATGCCGTGTTGCGTATTTCGTAAAGTTATGCGATATGGAGTGCGGAACACGGAACACGCTCAAGCATCGGAGGGTGATATGAAAAACCAACCAATCAGAATCATCGGTGCGCGGATGGACTTGGGACAGTCCCGGCGGGGGGTGGATATGGGACCGAGCGCCGTGCGCTACGCGGGATTGTTCAAACGGTTGAAAAATCTGGGCTGCAAAATTGAGGACGCGGGCAATATTCAAGTTCCCGTGCGCGATACCCTCTCCCGCGAGGGGGGGATGTCCTTTTTGCCCGCCGTGGTGAAAACCTGCGAATCGTTGTATGAGGCGGGGCGGCAGGCGGTCGCCGACGGCGCGCGCCCGCTCTTTCTGGGCGGCGATCATTCCATCGCGGCGGGAACCATCGGCGGGGTGACGCACGATGCGCCCGCCGGGGTGCTGTGGATTGATGCGCACGGCGATTTCAACACGCCGGAAACGTCGCCGAGCGGAAATCTGCACGGAATGCCGCTGGCATCGCTGATGGGGTACGGCGCGCCGGAAATGGTCGATTTGGGCAGACCGGGAGCGAAACTCACCGCGCCGGATGTGGTGCTCATCGGCATTCGGGATTTGGACGCCGATGAACGGCAATTGTTGCGAGAGGCAAATGTGGGGATTTATACGATGCGCGAGATTGACGAGCGCGGCATCGCCACGGTGGCGCACGAGGCTTTGCGGCAGTTGCGGCATCACCACCGGTTGCACATCAGTTTGGATATGGACAGCCTCGACCCCGCGGAAGCGCCCGGCGTCGGCACACCCGTACCCGGCGGACTCACCTATCGGGAAGCGCACCTGTTGATGGAAATCATCGCCGATACGGGCAAAGTCGCTTCGATGGACGTGGTGGAGGTCAATCCCATTTTGGATGAGCGGAACAGAACCGCCGAAATCGCCGTGGAATTGGTCGCCTCCCTGCTCGGCGAATCGATATTATAACCGTTCCCACGCCGGGCGTTCGTCCGTTTCCAGCACTTCCAGTTGTTTTTCCAGCTCGAAAATCTGGTCGCGGATGAGCGCCGCTTTCTCAAAAGCGAGTTCTTTCGCCGCCGCTTTCATCTGTTTTTGCAGTTCGGCGATGGTGCGGCGCAGTTCTGTGGCGGGGATGGGCGCGTTGATGATATATTCCCCGTCCGTTTCCGCAACCAGCGCGGGCGTGGGTTGCGCTTCGCCGGTTTGCATCATCATTTCGCGGATTTCTTTCAAAATGGATTGCGGCTCAATGCCGTGCGCCTTGTTGTATGCCGCCTGTTTCTCTCGGCGGCGATTGGTTTCATCAAGGGCGAATTGCATGGAGCGGGTGATTTTATCGGCGTACATGATAACCGTCCCTTCCACGTGCCGCGCCGCCCGTCCGATGGTCTGCACCAGACTGGTCTCCGAGCGCAGAAACCCTTCTTTGTCCGCGTCCAAAATTGCCACCAGCGAGACTTCGGGCAAGTCCAACCCTTCCCGCAACAGGTTGATGCCGACCACCACGTCGAAAACGCCCATTCGCAAATCGCGCAGAATTTCCACCCGTTCCAGCGTTTTGATGTCGCTGTGCAGGTATTGTACCTTCAGCCCGGCTTCCATCAGATATTCCGCCAAATCCTCCGCCATCCGTTTGGTCAGCGTGGTGACCAATGCCCGTTGTCCGCGCTCAATGCGCAGGTTCAACTCGTGCAGCAAATCGTCAATCTGCCCTTCCGTGGGGCGAACTTCCACCACGGGGTCAAGCAATCCCGTCGGGCGGATGAGCTGTTCCACAATCTGGTCGGCGTGCGCTTTTTCATAGGGTCCGGGGGTGGCGGTGGTGTAAATAATTTGGTGGATGTGCGTTTCCCATTCTTCAAACGTCAGCGGGCGGTTGTCGAGCGCGCTGGGCAGGCGGAAGCCGTAATCAACCAAAACGGTTTTTCGGGCGCGGTCGCCGTTGTACATCCCCCGAATCTGGGGAATGCTCATATGGCTTTCGTCCACCACCATCAGAAAATCATCGGGGAAATAATCGAGCAGTGTCCACGGAGTGGAGCCGGGCGGGCGCTGCGACAACGGGCGCGAGTAATTTTCGATGCCGGAACAATAGCCCATCTCGCGCAGCATTTCCAAATCGTAGCGAGTGCGCTGCTCCAGCCGTTGCGCCTCCAGTAGTTTATCTTCCGCTCGAAGTTCTTTCAGCCGCGTTTCCAACTCGTCTTCAATATCTTTGATGGCTTCTCCCAACTTATCCTGCGGGGTGATGAAATGTTTTGCCGGGTGAATGGTCAGCGTTTGCAGCCGCTCGCGCACTTCGCCCGTTAGCGCGTCAATTTCGGTGATGCGGTCAATTTCGTCGCCAAAAAATTCGATGCGGTACGCCAAATCGTTGTATGCCGGGCGAATTTCCAGCGTGTCGCCGCGCACCCGAAACGTCCCGGAACGGAGGTCGTAATCGTTGCGCCGGTAGTGAATATCCACCAGATGGCGCAACACTTTGTTTCGTTTGCGGACTTCGCCCACCGTGAATTCGATGTGGGCTTTGTCATATTCGGCGGGGTCGCCCAGCCCGTAAATTGCGCTCACACTGGCGACAATCAGCACGTCTTTGCGGGTAGCCAACGCGCTGGTCGCCGCAAGCCGCAGGCGGTCAATTTCCTCATTGATTTGCGCGTCTTTTTCAATGAAGGTGTCTGTGCGGGGGATGTATGCTTCCGGCTGATAATAATCGTAATAGCTGACAAAATATTCCACCGCATTGTGGGGGAAAAACGATTTAAATTCCCGATATAGTTGTGCCGCCAGCGTTTTGTTGTGCGCCATCACCAGCGTCGGGCGCTGGATGCGCGCCACCACATTCGCAATGGTGAACGTTTTGCCCGTCCCCGTCGCACCGAGCAGAACCTGATGTTTCGCACCTTCGTTCAAGCCTGCCACCAGCTTTTCAATCGCGTCGGGTTGGTCACCGGCGGGCTGGAAGTCTGAAACCAGTTGAAATTTTTGCATGGATTATCTCCCGAAACAGAACAGTCGTTCGGTATTATAGCAGGGAAATTCGTGTGCGCAAAGGACTGTTCCGAAATAAATTTCAGGGCAGAAACTTGCCGCCGGTTTTGACACCCATGCCAGTCAATGCTACGATTGCATTGGTTGGAAATTGATTCAAATACTGATAATATCACACATCAATTCACAAGGAAGGTGAGTATGTCTAACGCAATTTTTCAGGTGCCGAAACCGTACAATGAGCCGATTCTGGCGTATCGTGCCGGCAGCCCCGAGCGCGCCGCGCTGAAAGCGAAGCTGGCGGAATTGTCGGCGCAGCAGATTGAAGTCCCCATCATCATTGGCGGCAAAGAAATTCGCACGGGCAATACTGCCGAAATGACCGCGCCGCACGACCACAGTCTGAAGCTGGGAGTGTACCACAAAGCGGGGCGCAAAGAAGTTGAAATGGCGATTGAATCGGCGCTGGCAGCCCGCGAGGCGTGGGCAAATTTGCCGTGGGAACAACGGGTATCCGTCTTTCTGAAAGCCGCCGATTTGCTGGCGGGTCCGTGGCGCGCCACGCTGAACGCCGCCACCATGCTGTGCCAATCGAAAACCGTCTTTCAGGCGGAAATCGACTCGGCGTGCGAGCTGGTTGACTTCTGGCGTTTCAACGCGGCATATATGGCGGAACTCATCGCCGACCAGCCATACTCGCCGCCGGGGATGTGGAACCGGCTGGAATACCGCCCGCTGGAAGGCTTCGTTTTCGCGGCGACGCCGTTCAATTTCACGTCTATCGCCGGGAATTTGCCCACCGCCCCGGCATTGGTGGGGAATGTGGTGCTGTGGAAACCCGCGTCCAGCGCCGTTTACAGCGCCTATTGGATTTATCGTCTGTTGCAGGAAGCGGGATTGCCCGACGGCGTCATCAATTTTGTGCCCGGTTCCGGCGGCGAAGTGGGCGACCCTGCGCTGGAAAGCTCCGAATTGGCGGGCATTCATTTCACCGGCTCTACCGCTGTTTTTCAGGGGATGTGGAAAAAAGTCGGCGATACCATTGCCGAGAAGAAATACTATCCCCGCATTGTGGGCGAAACGGGGGGCAAAGATTTCATCTTCGCGCACAAATCCGCACAGGTGGACGAATTGGCGGTGGCGGCGCTGCGCGGCGCGTTTGAATATCAGGGGCAGAAGTGTTCCGCTGTGTCGCGGATGTATGTTCCCCGCTCCATCTGGGATGCTTTCCGCACCAAGTTGGTGGCGGAACTGAACGAGGTGAAGATGGGCGACCCCACCGACTTCACTAATTTTATGACCGCCGTGATTGACAAAGCCGCCTTCACTAAACTCACCCGCTATATTGACCATGCCCGTGAAGATGATGAAATCGAATTCATTTTCGGCGGCGGGTATGATTCATCAAAAGGGTATTTCATTCAACCGACCGTGTTGGCGACCCGTAATCCGCGCCATCAACTGATGCAGGAAGAGTTGTTCGGTCCCGTTTTGACCATTTTTGTGTATGATGATGACAAATTCGAGGAAACGCTGGCGCTGTGCAACACCACTTCACCTTACGCGCTGACGGGCGCAATTTGGGGGCAAGACCGGATGGTGCTGAATAAAATGGCGGACACGTTGCGGAATGCCGCCGGAAACTTTTATGTGAACGATAAACCGACCGGCGCGGTGGTGGGACAACAGCCGTTTGGCGGCGGACGCGCGTCCGGCACCAACGATAAAGCGGGCAGCGCGATGAATATTCTGCGCTGGATGACCGTACGCACCATCAAAGAGACGATGGTTCCGCCCGCAGATTGGCGTTATCCGTTTATGGAAGAGGCGTAAAAAGCGATGATTCAAAAAACCGTGAACGCGATTTTCGGCGTTCACGGTTTTTTTTAGCTGCCCAGATTTTTCCAGAACGCCGAAAGAGAATCGAACCACTCGGTGGTGCCGGTGATTTCCGTGAGCCATTGCGGCGGAAAGTGGCGCGATTCTTCCGCGTCGCGCGAAAAACGTTTGTAATCGAGCGGGGCGTTGCGGTAGGTTTCGATGGCTTCCTGATACGTGTCCACCAGTTTCCGGGTCAGCACGGGGGCGGAATATTCCCGCGCGGTCTGCCGCGCGCCCTCGCCGAGCGTTTTGCGCAGCGCTTCATCTTTCATGATGCGGCGCATCGCCGTTGCCAGCCCCGCCACCGAGTTCTGCACCAGCAACCCGTTTTCTTCGTGTCGCGCCACATCCCGATTGCCCGGCGCATCCACCACAATCACCGGGCAAGCGGTCGCCATTGCTTCCAGCGTCACCAGCCCCTGCGTCTCGGTGGTGGAGGCAAACGCGAAAACATCCCCCGCCGAAAGATAATTCGGCACTTCCATATACCCCACCGAGCCCACAAAAGTCACCCGGTCGGCAATTTGGAGGCGTTTTGCCTGCAATTCCAGCTCGTGCCGCAACGGACCGTCGCCCACCAGCATCAGCCGCGCGTCGGGATGACCGCTCGCCGCTCGGGCGAAGGCTTGCAGCAGTGTGGACACATTTTTTTCGGGTGTCAGGCGTGAGACGCTGACGAAGACAAAGGTGTTTTTCAGTTGGTATTTCTCCCGAATTTTCGCGCCTTCGTCCGGTTTGAAACGGAAATGTTCCAAGTTCACCGGGCTGGGAACCACCCGCAACCGCGATTCAATGGTCGGGTGCTGGGCGGCAATCTGCGCGCGCATGCTCGCCGTGGGGGCAATGATGGCGACGCTGCGCACCAGATACAGCCGCACCACTTCGCGGGTCAGCGTTTTGACGATGTTTTGGTTGATGGGAAAATAGTGCGAATATTCCTCATATTGGGTGTGAT
This sequence comes from Chloroflexota bacterium, assembly GCA_024278725.1. Lineage (GTDB taxonomy): Bacteria > Chloroflexota > Anaerolineae > 4572-78 > 4572-78 > JANTHQ01. The sequence goes on along the minus strand of JAJRSQ010000429.1, from coordinate 2,882 downwards.
GGGTGAACACGTGCGGCAGATTCAATTTTTTGGCGAAGGTGACCGCCTCTTCCCCCAGCAACACGGGGTGATGGCTGTGGATGATGTCGAGCTTGAGGCGGGGAACCAGCCAATCAATCTGTGGCGACACAGGGATGGCGAGGGGGTAATTGTCGGCGACAGGGAGACGCAGCGCCGGATAGCGGAACACGCCGTACTCTTCGTCTTCGTAGCCCGGCGCTTCCGGCGCGAAGACGTATACCGTGTGCCCCTGATTGTCCAATTCGTCGCGGAAGGTGCTGATGGAACGCACCACGCCGTTGATGTCCGGTTTATAGGTGTTTGTGAAAATCCCAATTCGCATTATTTGCTCCGGTGGTAGCTATGTTTGCCGGTTTGGAGGGATAATGTGGATATTATAATCCGTTTTTATTAATTACGGAAACCTGCCCGATAAGTTGCACACGTCAAAAACAGGGACAGCGATGGAGGCTGTCCCTGTTCTTTTGGAAGACTGATTCAGGCTTTCCGCGCGAAAATGCTATTCGACGCCCGCGCAGACGCGCGCATCAACCACGTGGTCGCCCAGAGCTTCCAGCACGTCGATGAGTTGGTGTTCTTCCACGCCGGAAACTTTCAGCACAATGCCTTTCAAGCCGGGTTTGTCAATATCAAACGTCCCCACGCTGATGATATTGCCGTTTTGTTCCCACACCGCCGTGGCAATTTTCGCCAGCACGCCTTTGTTGCCCGGCACTTCCAGCGTCAGGCGCAAACCGGTTTCCTGCGCGCCGAAGAGTTCAACCAGTGATTTGAAGATGTCTGTTTCGGTGATGATGCCCACCGGCACATCGTTGTCATCAATGACGGGCAGCCCGCCGAATTTGTGGTCTGCCAGTATTTGCGCCGCCGTTTAGATGGTGGCATCGGGGGTGGTGGTGATGACGTTTTTGGTCATCACTTTTTCAACGGTAATTTTGCTCAACAGGTAATTCATCTCCCACACGCTGAGGGTGGACGCGGGGGAAGGGGACGCATACAGCAAATCGCGTTCCGAAACAATGCCCACCAGTTTGCCGAATCTATCCACCACCGGCAAACGGCGGAATTTATTATCACGCATCAATTTCAGCGCGTCTTGAAATGGGACATCTGGCGTAACGGTTACGGGGGGAGCGGACATATGGCCACGTACGAACATTGATTTTTCCTCCTGGAAACTAGAATATGCGGATGGATAAAAAATTATTTGCGACGGGCAACGGGTACGCAAAACCAAACATCTGTCTTGACCGACAACCACACTGTGATACAATCATATCAGTTTTACTGCGTCCCATTGCGCCGTATGTAACCTGAATTTTCAAAAATCGTACAGCAAAATAGTGAAGTGCCACACAAGTGACTACTGTAATTCTACCAAAATTATCACCGATTGCCAACCCCTTTGGAGGAAATTTATCGTAAATGTTTAAGCGTATTTTGTCCACCAATCAGGAAGATATTCTGAAAGCGGAACGCAAATGGCTTGCGGATTTGCAGGTTGTTTTGGCGAAGTTGGGCGCTACGGAAGAAGACCACAACACGCTCAAGCAATCCATCCAACAGTTGGACGAATTGTTCCTGCTGGTCATTGTGGGTGAGTTCAATGCCGGAAAGAGCGCCTTCATCAATGCGCTGCTGGGGCAATCGCTGTTGAAAGAAGGGGTGACGCCCACCACCGCCGAGGTGAACATCCTGAAATACGGTGAAAAAAACGAGCGGCAGGTCATCGAGCCTCATTTGCACGCCATTTTTGCCCCGGCGGAAATGCTGCATTACATCAACATTGTGGATACCCCCGGCACAAACGCCATCATTCAGGAACACCAGACCATCACCGAAGATTTTGTCCCCCGTTCCGATTTGGTGCTCTTCATCACCAGCGCCGACCGCCCGTACACCGAAAGCGAGCGGCAATTTCTGGCGCAGATAAAAGATTGGGGCAAAAAAGTGGTCATTGTGGTGAATAAAATTGATATTTTTGAAACCGATGACGACCTCGAACAGGTGATTGACTTTGTGCAGCACAATACCCGCCAATTGCTCGACACCGACATCCACATTTTCCCCATCAGCGCGCGGAAGGCACTCCGCGCCAAACAGGGCAACCCCGCCGAGTGGGAGGCGAGCCGCTTCGGGGCGCTGGAGGACTTCATCCGCGAAACGCTCGACGAAACCGAGCGCGTGCGGCTGAAATTCCTCAACCCGTTGGGCGTGGGCAACCGGCTGTTGACCCATTATCTGGACATCACCACCAACCGTTTGACACTGCTCGCCGATGATTTTAAAATGCTGGACGACATTGAGCAGCAGTTGGCGCTCTATAAAGATGATATGACCCGCGATTTCAAATTTCGGATGGCGGATGTGGAAAATGTACTTTTTGAGATGGAAAAACGGGGCAATGCCTATTTTGATGATGTGCTGCGCCTGCCCCGCGTCCTCGATTTGTTGAACCGCGACCGCATCAAACGGGAATTTGAGCTGAAAGTGGTGGCGGATACCCCCATTGCCATTGAACACCGGGTGAATGAACTGATTGACTGGCTGGTCAACGCCGATTTGCACCAGTGGCAGTCCATCACTTCCCATTTGGAGCAACGCAAACAGGAACACAAAGACCGCATCATCGGCGATGTGGGCGCGGCGTTCCGCTACGACCGCGACCACCTGATTGACTCGGTGGGGCGGACGGCGCAACGGGTGGTGGACGGGTACGACAAATCATATGAGGCGCAACAGATTGCCGAAGGCGCACAGCGCGCGGTGGCGCAATCGGCGATGGTGGAAGTGGGCGCTATCGGGCTGGGGGCGGTCATCACGGCGATTGCCACCACCGCCGCCGCCGATGTGACCGGCGT
>JAJRSQ010000428.1 GCA_024278725.1 Chloroflexota bacterium | reverse complement strand
TTCCTGCATCTGTTCGGTGGCGGTGGACGGGACGGGTGTCGGCTCGGCGGCGGCAGATTCGCTCACCGGGGTTGCCGTCGGCGCGATGCCCGCGTCCGCCGGTTGATTCTGCGGCGCATTCGCCTCGCTGCCGGGGAGGGGAGGCAAGCCCAAACTCGCGCGCCAGGCGTTGTCCAGCCCGTGCATATCCACCCCTAATGCCTGCATCAATGCTTTATCGTACAATTCCCCTTCCGAAAAAATCTGCAAAAGTTGATTCATCGCATCGCCGCCGTAGGTGTCGATGATGAATTTCACCACCGCGCCACTTTCGCCGTATGCCAAATTCGCTTTCTGCGGGTCGGCGGGGAATGAGCTGGAGAGGGTTTGCAGACTCATCAGCGCATTATTGCGCACAGCATCATCAAACGAACCCCGAAACTGCGAGTCGAGCCGGTCGGGGTCTTCGTTGTAAACCGCCAGCCCTTCATCCAACCAGCGCGGCAAATCGCCGTAAGGGTTATCCGTCGCCTGATTGATGACCAGATGCGTCAGTTCGTGGGTGGTAGCCTTAAGTCCCCAACTCAAATTGTCGGGGGTGATGCCCAGCACCACCACGCCGAACTCACCAAAAGCCTGTCCGCCCGTCCATTCCTGCGCCCCGACGGCAATGGCGTTCAGCAAATCTTCATGCGAGCCGTAGATGAAGATGCTCACCTGCTTTTCAACCGTCACCCCCACCGTATTTTCCAGCCGGTCTAGCGCCACATTCGCCTGGTCGAACAAAGTTTGCCCAAAATTATCCCCGCCGCGATACCAGTACAGCGACACCCGTTCATTGCTGAGCGATTGAAAATCGTAGCGTTCATCCATATAACGATATGATTGGCGGTCGGTTTTCAACGTTTCGCCGTTGGCGTCGGTCAATTTCCACCAGTATTCCAGTTCCGTGCCGGGGGGGAAATAAGTTGCAGTTTGGTTGATGGTGAAACTGGCATCCACCGTTGTGCCGGGCGAAAAGTTGGCGGCGGCGCGAGTGGTTGCCGGTTTTCCCGCCACCCGGTAGAAAAATTCCACATCGGTGATGTCTGTTTGTCCGGTGGCGGAAATTTTGGCGGTGATATTATTTCTGAATTCACTGGTGATGGATTCCTGCTGAACCGTTATCGGCGTTTGCGCCCATACCGGAAGGGTCATCATCAGCAACAATAACCCAATAATTAGGGATAATCTTTTCATACGCGATTCCTCTACGGGTAAAAATAACCCCTCGCCGGTGGCAAGGGGTTTTCGGGGCGAGCGGGGAGATTATTCAACCAAATTTCCCGGTTCGGGCAGCGCGTCCACGGCTGTGTTGCGCCATTTGTCGCCCTCTTCAATCAACATCACGGGGATGTCTTCCTTGATGGGATACTTCCGTCCGCAGTCGCTTTCGGTGCAGACCAACCACTTTCCGTCGCGCACCAAATCCAGCCGACCGGGGTCGTCGCCGGGTTTTCGGGTTTCACCACTGACACAATACGGGCATCGCGAAATTTCAAGCAAATCTGTAGAAACTGCCATAATTCTCCTCACAGGGTAAAATTGCATTCATCAACTCTCAATAGTATAGCACAAGCCCATTTCGGCGTGAAATCAGATGTTGCAATTCAGAGCGCACAACCCCCTTTCGTTTTTGCGAATCCATCGCCCCTATGCTACACTTGCCCGTTGGAAACAACCATCTCACACGCCTTTGGCAAGAACTCTGTGCCCGGTATCGGGTGTTCAACAAAGGCGAAGGACTAACGGAGGAAATATGGCTCAACATGTCGTTCCCATGAAAGCCCTGCTTGAAGCAGGCGTCCATTTTGGACATCGTACCCCGCGCTGGAACCCGAAAATGCGTCCCTACATTTTCACCCAGCGCAACGGAATCCACATCCTTGACTTGCAACAAACGCTCCGCGCCGTAGACAAAGCGTATCAGTTGGTCGTCGATACGGTTGCCAACGGCGGCACGATTCTGTTTGTCGGCACCAAACGTCAGGCGCAAGACAGCATCCAACAGGAAGCTGAACGCTGTGGCATGCCCTATGTGACCCAACGCTGGTTGGGCGGCACGCTCACCAACTGGCGCACCATCCGCCAACGGATTGACTACCTCCTGCAACTGGAAAAACAGCAGGCGCGGGGTGAATTCAGCCGTTTGGTGAAAAAAGAAGCCCTGTCGAAAGAAAAAGAAATCACCCGGTTAAACCGTCGCCTCGGCGGGTTGAAAAATATGACCCGTCTGCCCAACCTGCTCTTCATCGCCGACATCCGCCGCGAAAGCATCGCCGTGCAGGAAGCCAACACCCTGGGCATCCCCATTTTGGCAATGGTTGACACCAACTGCGACCCCGACCCCATTGACCACATCATCCCTTCCAACGATGACGCCATTCGCGCCATCCGGCTGATGGTGACCAAAATGGCAGACGCCGTCATTGAAGGCAAAGCCATTCAAGCCGCTGAAGAAGCAGAAGTTGAAGAAGCAGAAACCACGGGCGACGAAGATTTGTCCCGCTACCTCGGACCGAGTACGCTAGCGAAAATTCAGGCGGCGACCACCGAAGAGCCCGAAGCAGCCGCAGAACCGGCATCCGAAGAAGCTGCTGAAGCACCTGCTGAATCAACAACCGAAGAGACCACCGAAGCATAACCAAACCACTTTGAAATTTTAGGAGGAACATCTTCATGGCTATCACCACAGCTATGATTAAAGAATTACGCGAAGCGACCGGCGCCGGCATTCTGGATTCAAAAAAAGCGCTGGAAGCGAATGACGGCAATTTAGACAAAGCCATTGAATACCTGCGCGAAAAAGGGCTGGCAAAAGCCGCTAAAAAAGCGAGCCGCGCCGCCAATGAAGGCGTTGTGGTTGCCAAAGTTGACGGGAAATCCGCCGCGCTGGTTGCGGTGAACTGCGAAACCGACTTTGTCGCTCGCACTGAAGACTTCCGCACCTTTGCCGACGGGCTCGCCGCGCAAGTGCTCGCCGACGCCGGTATCACCTCAGTTGACACCATGCTGAACGCGAAATACGCCGCCGACCCCGCCAAAACCGTCGGCGACGCCATTCAGGAAACCATCAGCAAACTGGGCGAAAACATCGTTCTGCGCAACGTTGCCCGCTACACGCTCGAAGGCGCCGGCGCCATCGAAGGCTACGTCCATCTGGGCGGCAAAATCGGCGTGCTGGTCGAACTCGGGGTGGCGGACGCATCCGCGGAAGGCGAAGAACTTTCCGCCTTGGCGCACGACATCACCCTGCAAATCGCCGCCGCACGCCCGCAGTACCTCACCCGCGACGACGTGCCCGCCGATGTAGTTGCCAAAGAACGCAGCATCTATTTGGCGCAATTGGAAAATGAAAACAAACCCGACAACATCAAAGCCCGCATCATTGAAGGTCGGCTGAACAAATTCTTCAAAGAAATCTGTCTGGTTGACCAACCCTTTGTGAAAGATGACAGCCTGCCCATCAGCAAAGTCATCGAACAGGTTGGCAAAAAACTCGGCACAACCATCACCATCAACCGATATACGCGCTTTGAACTGGGCGCGAATTAAGCGCACTGAAAAAGCCGGGGATTCTCAAATCTCCGGCTTTTTTTTGAATACCCGTCCGGAAAAATTATGTAGAGGTGAAACTGTATGAGTATCCCGAAATACAACCGCATCCTGTTGAAATTGGGGGGCGAAGCGCTCTCCACCCCAAATGGGCGCGGCATCGACCCCAAAGCCGCCAATTTTTTAGCCGAAAAAATCAAGCTGGTGAAAGATTTGGACGTGCAAATTGCCATCGTCATCGGCGCGGGCAACCTGTGGCGGGGAATGAAAGACGGCGCCGGACACGGCATGGAGCGCACCACCGCCGACCATATGGGCATGCTGGCAACGGTGATGAACTCGCTGGCGCTCGCCGACGCGCTCAGTCGCCACGGCATCGTCACCCGTGTCCAAACCGCCATTGAGATGAAAGCGCTGGCAGAACCCTACATCCGCCTGCGCGCCATCCGCCACATGGAAAAGGGGCGCGTGGTGATTCTCGGCGCGGGAACAGGCAACCCATACTTCACCACCGACACCGCCGCCGCCCTGCGCGCAATGGAAATTGACGCGGAAGTGCTCATCAAAGCCACCAAAGTTGATGGCGTGTATGATAGCGACCCCGAAACAAACCCCGAAGCGGAGAAACTCAGCCAACTCACTTACATCGAAGCCCTGAACCGGGGCGTCCGCGTGATGGACAGCACCGCCCTGACCCTGTGCATGGAAAATCACCTGCCCATCATCGTTTTGAACCTCTGGCAAGCCGATAGCGTCCAACGCGCGGTAATGGGTGAAAAAGTGGGAACGCTTATCTGCCCATAATGGGATTTTGTGCTAAAATATCAGATACATTATCGAACAGCACACCACCCTAACCGAAGGAGGTCTCAATGATAAAAGAGGTATTAAATTCGGCAAAAGCGGCAATGGAAAAAACGGCAGAAGCCTTGTCCGCAGAATTGGGCAGCATTCGCACCGGGCGCGCGTCGACCACGCTGGTAGAAAAAATCCGGGTTGATTATTACGGCACGCCAACCCCGATGCAGCAATTGGCGCTCATCTCCGTCCCCGAAGCGCAACTCATCACCATTCGTCCCTTCGACCCCGGCGCTATCCGAGACATTGAACGGGCATTGTTGCAATCAGACTTGGGCATTACCCCCAACAATGACGGAAAACTCATTCGGTTGCAAATCCCCCCGCTCACCGAGGAACGCCGCAAAGAGCTGGCGAAACAGGTGCACGCCCGCGTGGAAGATGCCCGCGTCTCCGTGCGCAACCATCGCCGCGAAGCGCTGGAAGACCTGCGGGAACTGGAAAAAGAGAAGATGATTTCGGAAGATGATTTTTACGGTGCGAAAGACGACCTGCAAAAACTGACCGATGAATACGTGAAAAAGATGGGTGAACTTGGCAAGGCAAAAGAAGACGAAATCATGTCAATCTGACCGATTGACCCCGCTGAGACAAGATTAATGGATAACCTGCACACAGCAGCCGCAACAGATAAATCGAATACCGAATTCCCGCCGCTGAAAAAAATCCCGTACCATATCGGCATCATCATGGATGGCAATGGTCGGTGGGCAAAGCGACGTGGGCTTCCGCGCACAATGGGACACCGCGCGGGCGCGGAAAATCTCCGCACGGTCATCGAAAGCGCGGTGGATTTCGGCGTGAAAATACTGACCATCTACGCCTTTTCCACCGAAAATTGGAAACGCCCCAAAAGAGAAATCAAAGGATTGATGGGGTTGTTCCATTATTATTTTGACCACGAATTGGGCGAGCTTGCCAAAAACGGCGTGCAGCTGCGGCATCTGGGGCATATGAACGGAATGAGTCCGTCCATCCAGAAGAAAATCACCCGGGCGGTGGAAAAAACCGCCGAAAACAACCGGCTCATTTTGAATGTTGCCTTCAACTATGGCGGACGAGCGGAAATTGTCCACGCCATTCAACGCATTGTGGCAGAAAACATCCCGCCGGAAGCCATCACCGAGGAACTGGTGAGCCGGTATCTGTACACTGCCGGGCAACCCGACCCCGACCTGATTATTCGTACCAGCGGGGAAGTTCGCACCAGTAACTTTTTAACGTGGCAGGGGGCGTACGCTGAATATTACATCACGCCGGTTTTGTGGCCCGATTTCAACAAAGCGGAATTGTATAAAGCCTTGCAATCGTTCAACCAGCGGAAACGCCGTTTCGGCGGGTTGATTGACGAAGAAGAATTGGAAGAAAGTTAATCGCATCCTGCGGGGGGTGATGAAACGCAACAAAAAACCGCTCGAAAATGAGCGGTTTTTTTATTGTTTCAAATCGCGTATCTCAAAGAACAAAAGACAAGCCGAACATCACCAGCGCCATCAGCACGGTGAGGATGAGCATTGTGCGCATATCATCGTACACGTAAAAATATTCTTTGGCGAAGTCTACCGTTACTTGAGTACGGCTCGCTGCCGGTTTGGCAACGGATTGCACCGGGCGCGAGCTTGTCCGCGTCGTTGATTTTCGGGATTTTCGAGAACGTTTAGCCATAATATCTCCTCCACAGTGCCTGCATTGTACCCCCATCGGGGAAAACAGGCAATTTTTGATTTACGCCGATTCTACCGCGCGTCCGGCGTAATTGCGGGCGTAATACGCCTCATACGCCGCCCCCGATTTTATCTTCCGCCACCAGTCTTCATTGTCCACATACCATTTCACCGTCGCTTCGATGGCGCGTTCAAAGTCGTATTCCGTTTTCCACCCCAGCGATTCAATCTTGCTCACATCCAGCGCGTAGCGGCGGTCATGTCCGGGGCGGTCGGTCACCGGCTGAATCAAACTTTCCGGTTTGCCCAGCATCCGCAAAATAGTTTTGGTCATGGTGACGTTGGTGGTTTCCACGCCCGTCCCCAGATTGTAAATTTCGCCGGGCGTGCCTTTGCGCAGCACCACATCTATGCCCGCGCAGTGGTCGCGCACAAATTGATAGTCTCGCATTTGCATGCCGTCGCCGTACAGCGGCAGCGGTTTATCGTCGATGGCATTGGTGATGAACAGCGGCACAACTTTTTCCGGATATTGATACGGTCCGATGTTATTACTGCCGCGAGTGATGGTTATCGGCAAATCAAAGCTGGTGAAATACGAGAGGCACAGCAAATCGCCGCCCGCTTTGCTGGCGGAATACGGACTGCGCGGCTCGAAGTTGTCGGTTTCGGTTGAGCGCCCTTCCATCACTTCACCATACACTTCATCGGTGCTAATTTGATGATAGCGCTCCACACCGAATTTCTTGGCGGCTTCCAGCAACACAAACGTGCCGTACACATCGGTTTGGATGAAACTGCCCGGCTCCATCAGCGAGCGGTCAACGTGTGTTTCGGCGGCAAAATTCACAATGGTGTCGATGTTGTGCGCCTGCATCGCCTGTTCCACCGCCGCCGTGTCGCAGATGTCGCCGTGCACAAACGCATACTGCGCACTGCCCGCTACCGGCGCCAGATTCTCCAAATTCCCGGCGTAGGTCAGTTTATCGAACACCACAATATTGATGTCGCTGTATCGTTCCAGCATATATTGCACAAAATTCGCACCGATGAATCCTGCGCCGCCGGTTACCAAAATATTTTTCATACCTTCATCTCCCGCAAAAATTTATCCGGACAGCATTATAGACCAATTTGCGGGGGTTTGCCACATGCAATGCCACAAATTGGTCTATATGCCGGCGTAAATTGTTCTTTTTGCCGTAGGCGTTTCTGCCTATTTTTCGGTCACAGTCACTTTGATGATTTTATCGCCTTCAAAATTCGGTTTCTTTTCGGGGTCGCGCGGGGTGAGCGCATCCACCACATCCTGCCCGGACACAACTTCACCGATGATGGTGAAGCCATCATTCAAATGTTCGGCGGGACCATAGGTGATGAAGAATTGCCCGCCGTTGGTGTTGGGTCCGCTGTTGGCGAAGGCAACCATTCCGGCGCGGTCGAATTTTCGGGATGAAACCACTTCATCGGTACAGCGATAGCCGGGCCAACCAATCCCCAAGCCGAGCGGGTCGCCGCCTTGTGCCATAAAGCCGGGCAGCACCCGATGGAAGGTTGTATCATCATACCAACCCTGCTCCGCCAAAAAGACAAAGCTGTTGACGTTGATGGGGGCGGTGTCGGGGAAGAGGTTGATGACAATGTCCCCTTTTTCGGTGGTGACGGTCGCCTGATAATTTTTTCCGGGTTGCACCACCTGTTCGGGGGCGTCATATTGCGATTCCACCAACCGAACAAGGCGCAGGAAAAAGTCAACGCCCTGTTTGTTGAGCGGCAATTCTTGGGTGGGGAAGGCATAGCCGTTGATGAAAATGCTGGGCGTCGAACGCAAACCGGCTTCCAGCGCGGTATTTTCAGCCTCCGCAACCCGTTGAACGATGGCATCGCTATCCATGTCTGCCATGAATTTATCCCGGTCTAGCCCCAGCTCAAAGGCATAATTGGCGAACAAATCGCGGGCTTGTTCCGGCGTGAAACTCGCCCACTGACTTTGGCGGTCATAGAGCATGTCATGGAATTCCCAGAACGCGCCTTGCGCACCGGCGGCTTCGGATGCTTGCGAAGCGAGGGTGGCTTTATCGTGGATACTGGTGAGCGGGAAATGTCGGTAGACCAGACGCATATCATCGCCGTAGGCTTCCTGTAATTGCCCCAGCACGGGGGCAGTTGCGGCACAGCCCGGTCATTGAAAATCGCCGTACTCCACCACTGTCACCCGCGCGGACGCATCCCCGCCCGATTGCCACAAGTCGGCATCGGAAACGGCGGCGATGGCAGTGTCCGGTTGCATATCAATCAAACTGGTGATGGACGAGGCGTAACAGCCGGGGGCTTCGGCGGTCGGTTCAGCCGCCACCGGCGCCGATGCACTCTCGGCAGGCGTGGCAGTCGCCGGTACGGCGGTGGGTGTTGCCTCCGCCACCGGCGTCTCACCCTCAGACTTCGATGCGCTATTGCACGCTGTTAATGCCAGCAGAAGCACAAGTAATGTAAAAGATAGATATTTTTTCACAAATAATTTTCCTTCCATAAACTTAAGTTTCTATTATATTTCCACTTCATCAAAAACATTTTCTCACTTCTTTATGTACCAACCAAGCATCATTCAATAAATCCTTAAATATTGCTAATAATTCTTTCAAAGACAAATACAATGTTTCATAATCTCTATGAACAGCTTTGCCTCGATGTATTGCATTTGACCGCACGGCATAATAATAATGCAATGCCTTTTTAGGATTATCCACACTTAAAATATATTTCTCCCCTGGGTCGTCTGTCCTATATATTGTTCTATTGCGTTTATCCACATATTTCCGTAACCCGGTAGAAAATATTTCCTCATTTGCTATGTTCCCCACTTTTAACATAGCATTCTCGCCAAAATGATACCTCAACCCCGCATACCTTTCTAAAGCCGTCCACAGCAATCCATATGCCATTTGAAGGCGGAAAATGGGTTTATAACTCTCGAATGAATGTTCTGAGGTTGCAAGTATAGTCTCTATCTCTTCCAATGCCTCTGAGAAAAACGGGTCTTGTTTACCATCCCAGTTTGAAGTGTACTCCAATAAATCACTACCACGCTTAACTTTCTTTCCAATCAAAACATTAGCTCTAACATTCGATGTTACACCAATTTCTGCCCATGAATAAATTTTTTTTGGTTCAATTTCTGCAATGCGTTTGTATGCTCTTTCCTCTTGTCCCTCTTGAAAAACAATTAAGTGTCCATTAACCCCATTACCGTATCTATTTGGCGTTTGATCAAAAAGCGGAATACCATCTCTTTCTCGTAATTGTCCTTGTATCTCAATCTCACAAATATCACTCACAAAATCTTGTATTCTGAAAAACCCTAATTGACCAGATTTAAAAAGACCATAAGCGAAGAATGGCAAGGATAGATTTGACGGAAGTATTAGCAAAATTTTCTCCCCTGGTTTAATACTGCACAAAGAAGTGCTTTACAGTTCTCATCCCCATTATCTTCGATGTAATCAATTGCGGATTGAGCAAGCAAGCCATAGAAATCATATTTAGACATAAAATCCAAATGTCCTTGAAATACATCTCCCAACCGAAGAAACAGCCAACTCAACTCCTTTGCGTATTGAGTGATAACTACCCTGCGCTGAGGTTCTGTTTTCTGAAAACTGACAACAACTTTTTGCCCTTCTAGAAAATTTCTGGTTCTATCATTTTTTTTACACGCGATAATAACATCAGCCCCGCCCCATTCCCGTGAAAGTTTAAATCTTTGTTTAACGGACATTACTTCAATTTCTTGTTGAAGCATATCAAGTTTTTGTTGAAGTGTTTGCATGTTATCTCCATGTATATTTGAAAATTCTATTTTACACAGTCAGGGGAATTGAACAAATGGCGCGCGAGCATTGCGCCATTAATAATGAATCACCACCAGCGTGCCGGGGTTGTCGGCAGAGGCGTTGACATACCACGCGCCATCGGGCAAAACAGGCGTTGCCCAATAGAACAGGCGCTCCGCATCCGGCAGAGAGATATTGACGCAGCCGTGGCTCATCGGTTGCCCGAAATTATTGTGCCAATATGCGCCGTGCAGCGCATAACCCTGATAAAAATACATGGTGTGCGGCACGTTGGGCAAATCATATCCCGGACCGGTCATACGGGTGGAAACCAACTTTTGATAGATGTAA
>JAJRSQ010000427.1 GCA_024278725.1 Chloroflexota bacterium | reverse complement strand
GCGAGGCGCGTTTTTTGCGCCGACCTGTGCCCCAACGGGGTAAGCAATCTCCGCTGACATTCATAGAGATTGCACCCTTCGGGCATTTTCAACTTCGCTTCGCTCGCAATGACAACCCCCTGAATTCCTAAAGACCCGAAATTATTTGCCGGTAGGGGCGAACCTGTGTGTTCGCCCTTTTTGGGCAGACACATAGGTCTGCCCCTACCTCTCTATCTTGTTTCACCGGTCAACATTACCCCTTTTTGAATATTTGGTGGGGTTATGCCGGCATCGGCGTGGTTTCGATGGCGGGCGGGTCTTCTTTCTGGAAGATTGCCGCGAACTCCGCCGCGTCGATGGTTTCTTCACTCAACAACCGCTGGGCAATTTCTTCCAGCGTGTCGCGGTAATCGGTCAAAATACGTTTGGTGACGGCATAGGCTTTGTCCACCAACCGTTTCACCTCTTCATCAATTTCTTCCGCCGTTTTATCGCTGTAATTGCGCTGCTCGTTGAGTTCACGCCCCAAGAAGACCAATTCCTCTTTTTCGCCGTAAACGACGGGACCCAAGTGTTTGCTCATCCCGTATTGGGTCACCATCGAGCGGGCGATATTCGTCACCGATTGCAGGTCGGCGCTGGCGCCGGTGGTAATATCGCCGAAGACGATTTCCTCCGCCACCCGCCCGCCGAGCGCCACGGCGAGTTTGGCTTCCAGATATTCTTCATCCACCAGTGTGCGGTCATCTTCCGGCAAAAACCACGTCACGCCGCCCGCCATCCCGCGCGGGACGATGGTCACTTTTTGGACGGGGTCGGCTTTGGGCAGGATGTGCCCCACCAGCGCGTGCCCCGCTTCGTGATAGGCGACTACTTTCTTTTCCCGTTCCGGCACCACTCGACTGCGGCGTTCCGGTCCGAGCTGGACTTTTTCGATGGCTTCTTCCAGCTCGCTCATGGTGATTTCGCGTTTGTTGCGGCGAGCCGCCAAAATTGCGGCTTCATTCACCAGATTTTCCAAATCCGCGCCCACAAAACCGATGGTGCGTTTGGCGAGGATGTCGCGGTCAACGGTATCGGCGATGGGTTTGCCGCGCATGTGCACCTCCAGAATTTGCCGTCGCCCCAGCCAATCGGGATGGTCGAGCACCACACGGCGGTCGAAGCGTCCGGGGCGCAGCAACGCCGGGTCGAGGATGTCGGGGCGGTTGGTGGCGGCAATCACAATCACGTTGGTGTCGGTGTCGAAGCCGTCCATTTCCACCAGAATTTGGTTCAGGGTCTGCTCGCGTTCATCGTGCGAACCGCCCAGCCCCGCGCCGCGATGCCGTCCGACGGCGTCAATTTCGTCCACAAAGATGATGCACGGGCTGTTCCGTTTCGCCTGCTCGAACAAATCGCGCACGCGGCTGGCGCCCACACCGACGAACATTTCCACGAATTCCGAGCCGGAGATGCTGAAGAAAGGGACGCCCGCTTCGCCGGAGACGGCTTTCGCCATCAGCGTTTTCCCGCATCCGGGAGGACCGACCATCAGCACCCCTTTGGGGATGCGCGCGCCGAGCGAGATGAATTTCTCCGGTTCGCGCAGAAATTCGACCACTTCGGTCAGCTCTTCTTTGGCTTCGTCCGCGCCGGCGACGTCATCGAAGGTGACGGTCGGCTTGTCGCCGGTGAACATCCGCGCCTTGCTTTTGCCGAAGCTCATTGCTTGGCTATTGGAGCCTTGCGCTTGCCGCAGCATGAAGAATAACAGCCCACCGATGAGGATGAGCGGCAGGATGGTGATTGCCAACCCGCCCCAGTCCGCCCACGGGCTATCCGGTTCCACCAGAATAGTGGTTGCCGCAAGCTGTTCAGGCGTTACGCCGAGCGCGACCATCGTGTCGAACAGCGGCACATTCGGTTCTTTGCGCGCCACTTTCGTTTCCGTTTTGTTGAAATATTCAACCATCACGTCGCCGTTGGTTTTAACGGTGACTTGTTTGACCAGCCCCTGTCGAATTTGTGTTGCTAACGTGCTGATTTCCAATTCTTGCGGCTGGACGCGCGTATTCATGACGCTCATCACCAGTGCCACAATTGCCGCCAGAATCAGAATATATACAATACTGTTTTTTAGAAAACCTGAGCGCAAATGACCCTCCGTTATGATACATCTTTTTCAAGATGATATTATAGCCAGTAATCTTTAAAATAGCGAATAATTTTGACCCGACCCCGAACTATTCGTGCCAACAATCTTTTAATTTACACGAATTTCCTGCAATATCAAAGTTTGTTGTTCACTTTTGAGCGACCCGCTGGAAATTAGGGTGAGTTTTCGGTTGTTATCGGGGTTAATCCACGCCAGCCGAAGCTGGTATGCCCCGGGGGTGATAGATTGCGGGATGATGAGCTGGTAGGCATCAACAATTTGCTGCGCCGCGAGCCAACTCAGGGTGGGACGTGTGCCGCGGGCGGGATTGCTTTGATATTCGGCGATGGTGCGCCCGTCCGGGGTGGTGAGTTGGAGCAGGACATCGTAATTCTGGCGGGGCGCTTTCAACGCCTGCCAGTACAGTGTCAGCGGGATGGAATCATGGGTGGAGAAGCGCACTTTGGGCAATTCAAACGCGGTGAGCATAATTTGGTCGTCGAAGTTGGCGTTGACGGAAACTTTTGTTCCCGCACTGATTTTCAGCGCCACCGACGCGCTTTCGGAGAGCAGGGATTGTCCGGCGGGAAGTTGGTCGAGTACGGTTCCCGGCGCTTCCAAACTCCAAACTTCGATGGTGCGGAAAGAGAGGTTCGCTTCTTTGAGCCGTCGCTCCGCCTCTTTGAGTCGGAAGCCGGTCACTTGCGGCACTTCAATTAAGTTCTTGCCGCGACTCAAGGTGACATAGACGGTGCTGCCCGGCGCCATCGGCATGCCCGGCGGCACAGATTGTTTCACCACGGCGAAAGGCTCCAGCGACGGGTCAACCGTGTATCCGTTGATGACCATCTTCAGCCCCAGCCCTTCCACAATGGCGTCGGCTTCATCCTGACTGAAGCCAATCAACAGTGGCAGACGAACTTGTCCCGGCGCGGGAGTGGGCATCGGCGTGGGGATGGCGGAAGTCGGCGCGGTGGAGGGTTTGAAGCGGGTGCGATAGACTTGCACCCACAGCGGAATCAGCCCCAGCACGGCAATCACCGCGAACAGCGCCAGCGTAATCATCACCCAATCAATTTTGCTGCTGGTGGTGGTGCTTTGCCCCTGCCACGCCGTCCCGCCGATAGGGTATCCCCCGAATGTTTTTTGCTGGAATTGCATCAGTGCTTCTTGGAGCTGGTCGGCGGAGTGGAAACGCGCGCCCGGGTCTTTTGCCAGCGCGCGG
>JAJRSQ010000035.1 GCA_024278725.1 Chloroflexota bacterium | reverse complement strand
TGTTCACCGGCGATGATGTCTTTAAATCGGTGAACGATTTGTCCGGCGGGGAACGCAGCCGGCTGGCGCTGGCGAAATTCGTGCTCTCCGGCGCGAATTTCCTGATAATGGATGAACCGACTAACCATTTGGATATTCCGGCGCAGGAAATTCTGGAAGGGGTATTGAAAACGTTCAACGGCACAATTTTGCTGGTTTCGCATGACCGGTATTTCATCAATGCGCTGGCGACGCACGTCTGGCACATCGCCGAGGGCACGGTGCAAATCATCAAGGGCAATTACGATGCCTATCTGGCGGAAACGGAACAGTTGCCGCGCCGAAGCGCATCGTCCGTCGAAGTTGTCCCGTTGGCGAAGAAACAACGCCAGCAATCCAAAGCGGAAAAACGCGCCCGCGAAAAACACGCCCGTGCGTTGGCGGCGCTGGAAGAATCGGTGGAACAGGCTCAGGAGACGGTTTCTCGTTTGGAAAAAGCGATGGAGGCGGCAAGTTTGGCGCAGGATGTGCCCAAACTGCAATCGCTGGCGCTGGAATATCAGCAGGCGGAAAAAAGACTGGCAGACCTTTTGGAGCAGTGGGTGGCAATGGAGGCGGAGGCATAAATCATGGCGGAACGATATGTGATT
This sequence comes from Chloroflexota bacterium, assembly GCA_024278725.1. Lineage (GTDB taxonomy): Bacteria > Chloroflexota > Anaerolineae > 4572-78 > 4572-78 > JANTHQ01. The sequence continues at coordinate 4,819 of JAJRSQ010000035.1, read as the reverse complement.
GGATTGACGGGCAATATCGCCACCGGAAAAAGCATTGTGCGGCGCATGTTGCAGGAACTCGGCGCGAGTACCATTGACGCCGACGGGCTGGTGCATGTTTTGCAGCGCCCCGGCACGCCGGTATACCGGGACATCGTCGATAGGTTCGGCTCGTTCATCCTGAACGCGGATGCCACCATCAGCCGCCCCCGTTTGGGCGCCATCGCCTTTTCTGTTCCCGCCGCCATGCGGGAATTGGAGAAAATCATCCATCCGGCGGTGCGCAATCAGATAAAATATGCCATCAAAAAAGCGCCCACCCCCATTGTGGTGGTGGAAGCGATAAAATTGCTGGAAGGTGAGCTGGTCAATTATTGTGATGCCGTTTGGGTGGTGACTGCACCGCAGGATGTTCAGTTGTTGCGGTTGATGACCCGACGGAAGATGAGCCGCGCCGAGGCGATGAAACGGGTGCGGGCGCAATCGCCGCAGGAAGAGAAGATTGCCCGCGCCAATGTGGTGATTGATAACGGCGGCGACGTGCTGCACACATGGAACGCCGTTCAGCGGGAATACAACAAAATTCCGCTGGTGATGAAACGGAAAAAGACGGCGAAGCCCGTCGCCCCCACGGACGTGAAGAAGATTGTCATTCGGCGGGCGAAACGGGATGATTTGCCCGCGATGATGTATCTGCTGCGGGTGGGGTCTGCCGGGGCGCTCAATCTGGATGAAGCGCAGATGATGGAGCGTTTTTTTTCCAAAGGGTATTTTCTGGCGACCCGGGGCGAGAAAATATTGGGGGTTGTCGGTTGGCGCGCGGAAAATTTGGTTGCCGGCGTGGACGATTTTTTCGTGACCGCGAAGCAGGACTGGCAAAACATCGGCGGTATGTTGCTCGACGCGGTGGAGACTGCCGCCGGAGAACTTTCCTGCGAAGTGGGATTGCTCTTTTTGCGCTCGGCGGTGGAAGCCGTTGCCAAGCCGGTGGCGTTGAAAAAGGGTTATCAGCAAAAACAACCGGATGAGTTGATAAAAATCTGGCGGGAAGCGGCAGAAGATTGGCAGGAAGAGGGAACCATCCTGCTGGCAAAACGATATTTGAAAAAGCGGATTAATGCCCCATTATAGCGGTATCGGAGTGTATTATGGAACGATTGAAAACTTTTGCAACCAACCATCCGCAGATTGCTTCCTGGGTGGTGCTGGCAATCGGGATGGTCATCATTCTGATTTGGGCGGCACGCGATGTGGGTTTCACGGCGGGGCAATGGCTGGCGATGGTGATTACCACGATTTTGCTGGCGGGCGCATCGGTGTGGATTCTCGGTTGGGGGGACGAAGACGAAGCCGAGGCTACCGACGAGGCAGAGTAGCCCGTCCCAGCACGGTTTCACCGGCGGCATCGTACACCGCGACCGAAATTGTTTCGGTGGGCGGGACGGTCAGCAGCTGGTGGGTGTCGCCGTTGCGCAGAGTAGGGGGGAAGGGTTGCCGGTTTCGGGCGCGATGCAGTTGCGGCGAATAACCGGCTATCGGACGCCCCGCCGCATCGGTGAGCGATACCCACACCCGCACGATGGACGGAATCGCCGTTGGCTCAATTTTGATGCGGGCGGTTGCTCCGGCGGGAAGCGTCGCCGTCGCCGGTTTCGCGCCGATGACGGCATCGGGGGGCATCGGAATGGGGGACAGCGCAGCCACATTTCCCGTCGCCAATAAATAATCTTCGCCCAGCGGCGTCAATTGCACCGGAAAATCGGACTTCTCCGCAGACCATATCATCCGCACACTTTGAAAATCTTGAACCAGTTGTCCGCCGTCTAAAAACGGTTCGGAAATCGGAACACCAAATTGTACCGTGTCGCCGTTGGCTTCAAAAAAATCCAGAAACGCGCCGGAAAGGGTGTGTCCGCTTTCGGGAAAATATCGCCCGCCATAGCGCGCGGGGGAAACAATGGGGGGCTGTGTGCGCCGGCTGAGTTGTCCCAGCCACCCAACAGTGATAAAATAATCAATGGGGTTTTCCGGATGCACTTCTAAGCGTCCGAATTGAAAATATTGCACCGTCCACCCGGCATCGGTCATACTTTCGGTGATGGGGTAGCCCAGCAGGTCAAGTTGCCCCGGACGGCTGAAGAATGCGGAAAAAGGCGGTTGCACGCTGTGACCCGTTTCCGGAAAATAAAGACGCACCGCCGTTGCCGGGGCGGGGAGCGGGGCGGGTTTTTCAGGTGCGGCGCACGCGGAAAACCCTATCATCAGAAAAAGAAGAACGATGCGTTTCATAGCGTGAGTGTAACAAAATTTGTTTGAAACGCAAAGGAAATGGTATGTCAATTATTGCGTTGGGGCGAAAGTCGAAATCGGAAGGATTGCGCCCGCTGAAACCCAGCGCCGATTTATTCGGGGTTGCCAAACTGATTGAGGAAGCTTTCGCGGGGGAACTTGACCGCACCGGGCGCGCCGCATTGCGGGAAATGCGCTGGATTGGACGGTGGGGATTTTTGCTCTTTTGGCTCGATTTTCTCAACCCGGAAGTGAACACCTATCTCAACGGTTTTGTCTGGGTTGAAGAGGGGCGCATCGTGGGCAATACGACCATCAGCCGCCAGCCGTCCAACAGCCGCCGCTGGTTCATCAGCAATGTTGCGGTGGCGAAATCGTATCGGGGGCGGGGGATTGCGCGGGCGATGATGGACGCCGCGCTCGAATTTGTGCGGGAGAGACGAGGGCATATCGTTTCGTTGCAGGTGAAGCTGGATAATATTCCGGCGGTGCGCCTGTATGAGTCGATGAACTTCAAAACGACGGCGGCGATGTCTTTTTTTCGCGCAAAAGAGGTGCGCCCCCCCGCTCAACAGATTGATTTTCCGGCAGAGGTCACTTGTCGCCCACACCGTTTGACCATCGCCGATGCGCGTGCGGCATTTAATTTGGCGCGAATCGCAATTCCTTCCGGCATCCAACAAGAGCGTCCGTTACAATTTCATCGGTTTCAATTGGATGGGGATGTGCAGGTCTCCAATTTCATCCGGTTGATGGCGGGATTTGGCGCTCGAAAATATTGGATGGTTGAAACAGCAGATAAAGATCTGGTGGCAACTTTGAACGTGGAGCCGGGAACTTGGCGGCGCGAGCATCGATTGAACTTTGTGGTGCATCCCGACTGGCAGGGGCGGCTGGAAAAGCCGTTGGTCAACCTCGCCGTGCGCTATCTGGCGAAACTTCCCCCGCGCCCGGTTGCGTTTCAACATCCGGCAGACCATCAGGCGGGGGTGCAGGCGTTGGTTGATGCCGGTTTCACCATTCGGCGTACGCATCTGTGGATGACTCGGCGTGTGTGATGGAAAATAAAATTGTCCCGATGTGGGCTTTATGATAAAATGCGCGGATGACTAAACAAAGTTAGTCATCTTTTTCTTATAGGATAGATCGCCATGATTGATTTGGGGATTGTGATTGTCAATTATAATACGAGCGCGCTCTTACGGGATTGTCTGCAATCCATCCGTGAAAGCGAGGGCGACCTCACCATAAAGACCTGTGTGGTTGATAACGCCTCGCGGGATGACAGCGTGCAGATGGTGCGGACGGAATTTTCGGAAGTCCACGTCATCGCCAGTGAGAAAAATGGGGGCTTCGCTTATGCCAATAATCTTGGGTTGCGCCATTTCGGCTTCGGCGAAGAGGGAACGGATGTTCCCCGTTATGCGCTTTTATTGAATCCCGACACAAAAGTCGCCCCCACGGCGCTGAAAACGATGATAGATTTCATGGACGCCACCCCCGCCGCCGGCGCTGCCGGTCCGAAATTGGTGTTGCCCGATGGAACATTGGATTTGGCGTGCCGTCGTTCATTCCCCACCCCTGAAATCAGCTTCTACCGGATGGTCGGGCTTTCGCGGTTGTTTCCCCGGCATGAAAAGTTCGGGCGATATAACATGACCTATCTGGACGAAAACAAACTCACAGAAGTCGATTCGGTGGTCGGCGCGTTTATGATGGTGCGGGCGGAAGCCATCGCGCAGGCGGGGTTGATGGATGAAACATATTTTATGTACGGGGAAGACATTGATTGGGCGTTCAACATCAAACAGCAGGGGTGGAAAATTTTCTACAATCCCTCGGCGACGGTGCTGCACATCAAACGCGCCGCTAGCCGACATTCATCGAAAGCGCAAGTGGAGTTTTATCGTGCCATGCGAATATTTTACGATAAACACTATGCCGCAACAACGCCCCTTTGGCTACACTTACTTGTGGTTGCCGGTATCCAATTAAAATGGAAACTTGCCATCCTGCAACATGCATCCGGACAACAATAATCACGGTGGCAGATTGTGCCGCCAGCGTGAGGAGCTAGGCATATGAAGGTATTAAAAAACAACGCCGCAATATTTTTTTCAATAACATTGGTGGCGATGGATGCAGTGCTGACCGGCGTCGCCTTTTATGTGGCGTACCGGTTGCGCCTGCAATCGGAATATCAAAATATTTCGCCCACGTTTATCACCTATTGGGGGATGATGCTGGTGCAAATTGTCAGTATCATCACCACTTACTTTTTTTACCGGCTGTATCACCGCCACCGGGTTTTATCGCACATTGATGAATTCTATCTTGTTTTCGGCGCGACTTCGGTGGGGGCGATTGTTTCCATTGCGCTCATCTCGTTCATTTACAAAAACGAATTGGACTACCCGCGATTGATGATGGTGTACGCTTGGCTGCTCACTATTATTTTTGTTTCCATCGGGCGAATTTTTCATGCGCGCGTTCGATGGCGGTTGCAAGCGTTGGGTTGGGCACAACAGCGATTGCTCATCATCGGCACGGG
>JAJRSQ010000426.1 GCA_024278725.1 Chloroflexota bacterium | reverse complement strand
TCGCCAACGGGACAACTTCGACGGACGATGCGCTTCGGCGCGGCAACTGTTCCGTTTCCGCCAGATAGGCATCGTAATTGCCCTTGATGATTTGCACCGTGCCCTCGGCGATGTGCCAGACATGCGTCGCCAGCGCATTGATGAAATACCGGTCATGCGAAACCAGCAAAATTGTGCCGTTGAACGTTTTCAATACCCCTTCCAGAATTTCCTGCGCCGGAATATCCAAATGGTTGGTCGGTTCATCCATTATCAGGAAATTCGCGCCGGAGAGCACGAATTTCGCCAGCGCCAGCCGGCTGCGTTCCCCGCCGGACAAATCGTTCACCGATTTAAAGACATCATCGCCGGTGAACAAAAATCGCGCCAGATGATTTCGCGCTTCGCCGACAGTCATATTATCTTTTACGCGGTGCAATTCGTCAAGTACACTGTTCGACGGCGCCAAATCGGTGTGGATTTGGGCAAAATAGGCGACATCCACCGCTGCGCCGAAGCGAATTGCGCCCCGTTTGGGGGAGACTTCGCGGAGGATGGTGCGCAGGAAGGTGGTTTTCCCGCTGCCGTTTGCGCCCAGCAACGCCACGCAATCGCCCCGCCGAATTTCCGTGTTCGGCATGGAGAACAGCACCTCACCATCGGGATAGCCCACCTGCAAATCGTGGGTCGCCAGCACCATATCGCCGGAACGGATTTCCGTCTGCAATGAAAAATGCATGGTTTGTTGCCGGTGATATTGTTCCAGCAGATGGTCGCGCTTCAACCGCTCCAGACGTTTGCGCCGCCCTTGCGCCTCTTTGGTGCGCTGTCCCGCCAAATTGCGCCGGATGAAATCTTCTTCTTTGGCGATGAACTTTTGTTGTGCGGCATACTCTTTCTGATGCCGGGCAATGCGTTCCGCCCGCTGTGCCACATACGCCGAATAATTGCCGCGATATTTTTCCAGCGCGGCATACGACAATTCAAACACCCGATTGACCACTTTATCCAGAAAGTACCGGTCATGCGAGACCACCAGCACCGCGCCATGCCATTTCGCCAAATATGATTCCAGCCATTCAATCGCCGCCAAATCCAGATGATTGGTCGGTTCGTCCAGCAGCAAAACATTGGGACGCCGGAGAAGCAATCCGGCTAAATGGGCGCGGGTCTGCTGCCCGCCGCTAAATTGTTCCAGGGGTTGATGATATTGGTCGGGGGTGAAACCCAACCCGGTGAAGACCGTTTTGATGGTTTGCTGATATTGATAGCCGCCCGCCAGCTCGAATTCCGTTTGCAATTGCCCGTATTTTTCCAGCATGTCGGGGGAATCTGCCAGCGAAGATTCCATCGCCGCGAGTTCCGCGCCCATCGCGATGACATCGGCGAAGGCGTCCGTCGCCAGCGACCAAAGGGTGCTCCCCCGTTGCGGGCGAAAGGTGACATCCTGCCGCAAAAAACCGATTTTCACATCCTTCGCGCGGAAAACTTCCCCTTCGACGGGCGTTTCGTCCCCCGCCAGAATCCGCAGCAGGGTGGTTTTTCCCTGCCCGTTCGGACCCACAATTGCCGCGCGCTCGCCGTGATGAAGAGAGAGGTTCAAGCCCTCAAAAATATCGAAATGACCATAACTCATGGTCAAGTTTGCGCCGCTGATTAATGCCACGTTTCATGCTCCCGCAATTGTCGCATCAAAAGACCACCCACAACACATAATAGTAGGATACAATCACCGCGAAAATCACGCTGTCCGTGCGGTCGAGCATGCCGCCATGTCCGGGAAATAGGTGTGATGAATCTTTGACGCCGGCATATCGTTTCATCATGGAAATGGATAAATCGCCGAAGGGGTCAACAAGGGCAATCAATGCGCCGACGAGCATCCCGTCAATCAGCGGGACAACCGAGAGGCTGCTGACCAGCACTCCCAAGCTCACCCCGCCGATGATACCACCCAGCACACCTTCCCATGTTTTTTTCGGACTCAAACGGGGGAAAAATTTGTGCCTGCCCAATTTTTTGCCCACCATATAGGCATATGTATCCGTGCCCCAGGTGGAAAAAAGCGCCAGCCACACCCATGCCGCGCCGTCGGGCAAGAGGCGCAAGCCCCACAAATGCCCCAACCCAATGCCGATGTACCCCGCACCGGCAACGGTCAGCGCCCAATCAACCACCGGCGCCGCGCTATCCTTCTGAAACAATTGCCACGTCAGCGAAAGCATGAACAACCCCGCCATCATCGGGATGGCGACACCCCGTTCCTGCAACGGCAGGCTCATCAGCCCCAAAACGGTGATGCCGATTGCCAGCCAAAGGGTCGGTTGATGTCCGCGTTTGCGCATCATATGGATAAATTCCCACACAGCCAACAACGCGATGACCAATACGCAGGCAAAAAACCACCAGCCTCCCATTTGGATAAAAAAGGCGACCACCGGCAGCAGCGTTAAAGCGGTGATGAGTCGTGTTTTTGTCACGAAGGTATTCTCCCTAAAAAACTGTGCGTAGTATAGTATAGCCTCACGAGGGGAGCAAAGATGCGAATTTCGATTTAAAAATAACGAGACCCCCGTGTTGCCCTTCACGAGGGTCCCTCAAAAGGAGGAGAAAAGGAGATTGCCTTTACTTTGGCAAACCTATCATATCATACCCCTCCGCATTTTACAGCACGTAAACCATACGCTCTCCCCACGCGTTACGTAAAATTAACGTAAAGAAATTGTCTATACAGGGGTGTCATTGCGAAGCCCGTAGGGCTGAAGCAATCCCCACTATTCAACCCGGAGATTGCACCCTTCGGGTATTTTCAACTTCGCTTCGCTCGCAATGACAGACCCCCTGAATTCCCAAAGAATCAGAAATTTTCCCGTCACCGCAAAAGCGATTCCATAACCCAGAGGGCGGCTTTTTTGTCCAAATCCCGGTTGCTGTCCGACGCTTTCGGGCTGAAAATACAGCTCGGACACCCGTTTTCGCAGGGGCATTCTTTGATGGTGGATAATGTTGCCCGCCAAAGTTGTTCCGCCATTTCAAAGCCCCGCTCGGTGATGCCCACGCCGCCGGGATGAGCATCATACAGAAAGATGAGCGCCTCGCCGGTGTCGGTTTTCGCCACCGAATGCCCGCCGATGTCGAGCCGGTCGCACATGGCGAAGAGGGGCAATATCCCCGCGAGGGTGTGTTCAATGGCGCGCAGCCCGCCCGCAAAATTGAAGCCGCGTCGCTCAACCGCCACCCGCCACGCCGGCGGCAGCATCCACCAGATGGCGCGGGTTTGATAGTGATTCGGCGGGAGCGAAAGGGGACGTTGTTTCCCCATGCGCTCGGTCAGATGGTGAATCTGACGGTAGCCCACAACTTGCCGGGTGATGCCCACATCGCCCCAGAAAATGGCGGCGCGTCTGAGGGTTTTCTTTCGCCGCATTTCCAGCACCTGCAGATGATTGGTTTCGATGGTTTGGGTATAATAATCAACAGTGGCGGGCATCAATGTCGCCCGTCCCAACGCCAAATCAAGCGTTTTGACGCGGTACGCTTCGCCATTGTGGATATAAATTGCCCCCGGATGCACCCGCGATGCCGCCACGGTGCTGTCCATCACTTCGATTTCCGCGCCATCGCGGCTGAGGTCAATCAGCGTCACCGGCTTGCGCCCGATGCTGCGAATGTTCACCTTGCGCCACGGTTGATTTCTCCCCATGTAAATCCAGTTGTCCGCATCGGGCTGATAAACCAGAGTGCCGTCATTTTCCAGCGCAATCATCGCCGGGACAAAACCCGCTCCGAATATCTGCTCATCGGCGGGGGTGAGCGGCAATTCCTGCGCGGCGCACGCCAGATGCGGCAACAGCACGTGCAGGTTTTCGGGGTCAACCAGCGCATGTTCGTGCGGTTTTGAAAAGAGGGCATCGGGATGGCGCATGAAATATTGATCCAGCGGGTTGTCCTGCGCCACCAGAATCGCCAGCGAGCTATCTTTCTGCGACTGCCCCCGCCGTCCGGCGCGCCCCACCTGCTGCCACAAACTGGCGACACTGCCCGGATACCCCACGGAAATCACGGCATCCAGCCCGCCGACATCCACCCCCAACTCAAGCGCGTTGGTGGCGGTCACGCCGATGAGCGCACCGGAATTGAGTCCCGCTTCGATTGCCCGTCGCCGTTCAACCAAATACCCCGCCCGGTACGCCGTCACACGCGGGATGAGCGCCGGGTCGGTCTTTTTCAGCGCGTCCCGTCCATATTTCAGAATTAATTCCGCCACCACCCGCGATTTGCAAAAAGTAATGTTCCGAATTCGCGCCCGCACCAATTCGGAAAAGATTGCCGCCGCTTCCCCCACCGAACTGCGCCGTTTTTTCTGCACCCCCTTTATCTGCGGCGGATTCCACAGCGCGAACACCTTTCCCGCTCGCGGCGCACCATCATCATCAACAATCTGCGCCTGTCTGCCCGTCAAATTTTGCAGATGTTCCTTCGGGTTGGCGATGGTGGCGGTAGTGGCAATCACCTGCACGTGCGCGCCGTAATGCGCTGCCACGCGGTTCAATCGGCGCAGGATGGCGCCCACATGGCTGCCGAACACACCGCGGTAACTGTGCGCTTCATCCAGCACCAGATAATTCAGGTGACGAAAAAATGCCGCCCAAGCGGTGTGATGTGGCAAAATACCATAATGGAGCATATCGGGGTTGGTGAACAGAATATTCGCGGTGGCGCGCAATTGCGCGCGTCGCGCGGGCGGGGTGTCGCCGTCATATGCGCCCGCCATCGGCGGGGAGGGCATCTGCGCGAGCAAGGCATTCAAGCCGCGTAATTGGTCATGCGCCAGCGCTTTGGTGGGGAAAAGATAAATCGCCCGCGTTTCCGGGACGGTGAGCATCGCATCTAAAATGGGGGCGTTGTAGCAGAGTGTTTTGCCGCTGGCGGTGCCGGTCGCCACAATCACATCCTCCCCTTTTTGGATGGCGTTGATGGCTTGCGCCTGATGGCTGAAAAAGCGATGCGTGCCGTTTGCGCGCAACGCCCGCATCAGGACGGGATGCAGGGGAGATTGCAGTGCCCCGTACCGTGCTCGACGCGGCGGGAGGCGTTCAGTATGAACCAGTTGGTGGCGATAATACGATTTCTGTTTTAACGCGGCTAAAAACTCATTGGGGCGCATATGATTTATGGGGCTAAAATACCCGGCAAGCGTTCACCAAGTTGTTCAAACACAAGCCGAAGCTCATCGCGCAGGAGAGGGTTGCTTTTCATCGCGGGGTCATTTGCCATCCGACGGATTTCCTCCAGCGCGCCCCGTTTGTCTCCCGACATGTACATGAATTCGGCATTTACCAGCCGAACCGCAGGTTCATCGGGCGCGAGTTCCTTCGCTTTCTGCAATTCGGCTTTCGCCGCGGGCATATTATCTTCCATCATATATGTTCGCGCCAATCCGGCATATGCCGGGGCGTAATCGGGCGCCAACTCCAGCGCCACCGAATATTCGTCCCGCGCCTCCGCAATTGCCCCTTCACGGGACAGCACATAGCCCACCATGGTATGCGCTTCCGGACGGGCGGCATTATTTTCAATG
>JAJRSQ010000425.1 GCA_024278725.1 Chloroflexota bacterium | reverse complement strand
TGGGTCATCAACAATCCCATCCTGAAGCTCTTCGGCGCAATCTACCTCATCAAACTGGCGTTTGAACATTTAGCCGGCGCCGACGATGCCAAAGATGAAGAGGAATTCGCCCTCAGCCGCCAATCCGCTACCTTTTGGATAGTGGTGCTGAATGTGGAATTGGCGGATTTGGCGTTCAGTCTGGATAATGTTGTGGCGGCAGTGGCGCTGTCCGACAAATTGTGGATTGTGATGGTCGGAGTGGCATTCGGAATCATCACCATGCGATTCGCCGCCAGTATTTTCACGTGGCTCATCGCCCGCGAACCTGCGCTGGCGACGGGCGCATATCTGGTGGTGCTGAACATCGGGGTGGAATTGATTTTGTCCGATTTCTGGCACATCGAAATTGGCGCGTGGCTGAAATTCGGCATTTCGGTGGCGACGCTGGTGTTGTGCGTGGTGTACGTCCGCTTCAAACCGCTGCACGTCCTGTCGCCGGTATTGCGCGGGGCAACCACGGTGATGCGCCGGGCGAATCAGGTCTTCGACTGGCTGCTGAGTCCCTTCGTTTTTGTGCTGAAACTGCTATGGCGAGCCTTGCGCGCCTTTTTTCGTCCGGTGGGGCGACTGGCGCAGCACGCGGTGAGCATTTTCACCTCCGGCGTACACTGAATATTTTTCCCAAGTTACCCAAAATATCCCAAATTATTCCAATGCTTTGCGCATAGTATTGCGGAAAAAGGATTCAAAGCGTTCCATCGCCATCCGCGTTACCGCGCCCACCCGCCCGTCGCCGACCGGTTGTCCGTTCAAGTGGGTGATGGGCATCACATGCATGCTGGTGCTGGTGATGAACATTTCGGTGAGGGGGGTATCGGCGGGGATGTCCGCCTCGATGACAGGGGTGGGGGATGCCGCCATCTCGCGCATCAGCACCTCTTTGGTGATGCCGGACAGTGTTTTGGCGGCAGGGGGAGTTATCAACCGTCCCTGATGATCCACCACAAAAACGTTGCTCCGCGCGCCTTCCAAAATTTGCCCCCCTGAAACCAGCAACGCTTCCAGCGCCCCGTTGCGCCGCGCCTCGACGCGGGCAAGGTAGTTTATCAGTGTATTGAACGATTTACACTGCGGCAAGAGACGCTCGCCGGGGTAGGTGATTGCCGCCGCGCCCATCGTGTAGTACTCGGACGGATAACGGGCAATCGGCTTTGGCAGAAAAGCGACGGTGGGTGTTTCATCGCCATTTTTCGCGCCGATTGCCAGCATATGCAACGCATACGACTCGGCGGGCAGGGCGCGGATGAGCGCATCGCCCCATTGGCGCAACACCGCAAACGGGGGCAGGTCAATCGCCAACTGCGCCGCCGATGAGAGCAGGCGACGGACGTGGCTGTCGAGGTAAAAGGGCTGTCCGTTTTCAACTTGAATCGATTCATACACTCCAAAACTGGTTAAAAAAACCGGGTGTGCCAGTGAAATTTGAGCGGCATCGAAAGGGATAATTGCGCCATCAACCAGCGCGAACGGGAATTTCTGCGACATTGACGGTATTTCCTGTTATTCTATGGTATCTTCGGGACGTTTCCGGGCGCGTTTGAGCGCTTTGTGCAGCCGCGACTTGCTGGTATGCGGCGCGTAAATGGTGCGGGTGGTGTTCGGGCTGGCGTGCCCCAGCAGCGCCTGCACATCCTCAATGGGGACGGGGTCGTCCTCATCATTGAAAAGCTGGCGCGCCAACCAGTGCCGAAAGGCGTGCGGTCCGGTGAAATCGCCGACGCCCGCCGCCTTCGCCCCGTCCTTCACTATTTTCCACACCATCTGCCGGGAGATGGCAACCCCTTTTTTGCTCCCGACAAATAGAATGTTGGAAGGGTCGTTCCGGTATTCCAGATATTCTTTAATGCGCACCAGCGAATCGCGCGTCAGCCAGACCACCCGCCGCCGACCGCCTTTGCCGGTCACTTCCACCGCCACATCTTCCGGTATCGGCGTGCTTTTCAGCGCCCGGTCAATTTCATCGCGGGTCAGCGCGGTGAGTTCGCTCACCCGCAAACCGGTATCGTATAGCACGTGCATAATCGCCCGATTGCGCAACAGCGCAATTTTCCGGCGCCGAACTTGCCAGCTCGCCAGATTTGAGCCGCCGTCACCACTTTTCACGCGGTCGTCGGGCAGGGGGAGGCGGTCGTAATAAACCACAATTGCCGCCAGATTGGGGTCAATTTTGCGGTGAGGGTAGGCTTTCCGCGCCGGACTGCGCCCATCTTTGAGCCGCACCTCCGTTTTGCCCAAGTCGAACTGCTCCAAATAGCTCTGCGCCACCGCCCACGACAAAAATCGCTTCGCGGCGGCGATATAATGCTGAACGGTCGCATGCGCATAGTGCCGGGGTGGGGGAGGGGGCGGTGGGGAAAAATCGTCCGGCGCGTCCGCGGCATCTGCCGCCGGCGAGACATCCGCCGCTTTTTTGCGCCCCGGCGCGGTGCTGGTGAGCCAATCGTAATATGCCAGCAGCACATCGTTGTCCAGAATGCTCACCGGGTAGGGGGCTTTCATACCGCGTTTGCGGCTGTAGGCATTGCGCACAAATTTTTTGAACACCGCCAGCGCCGCGCCGTAGCTGCGTGCCGTATTCGCCGCGCTGGGGGAGTTCCCGGCGGTGAGCTTCAGGTGGGCGATGAAGTGGTCGAGCAGGTCAAAGAGCTTCGGTTCATCGGCGGGCTCAGTGGGGGGCGTATCGTTTTGATGGTTCATTTTCGTGACTCCTCTTTATTTTACAAAATAACACTTTTGTAAAACACTGGGATAAGGGGGTTTTTGTCCGCGTTTGTCCACGTTCAGGATTTTCCCATGCTTCTCGCATAGCGCTTCCGGCACCGGTCGGAGCAATAAAGCTTCTGACGCCCGCGCAGAATGCGCCCGCACGCCGCACAGGTATTACGCTTGTACCACCCACGCCGGGCAGGCTCCCCCCCCCACCGGGTGGATATACCACGTCTTCTTCTCTGTTTACTTGGGTGCCCCCTGCCCTACACGCACT
>JAJRSQ010000424.1 GCA_024278725.1 Chloroflexota bacterium | reverse complement strand
TAATATCGGAAAACGATTTGCGGACGTTGGTCAGATGTTTGGCTTTGCAGACATTCACCACCATTTCTTCCCCCCGCTGGCTTTGCCCCACAATCTGACCGCCATACACTTTATCGCCGGGACTGACGAACAGTGTGCCGCGCTGCTGCAAATTGGTGAGCGCATACGCCGTGACCGTCCCCTGCTCCAGCGCCACCATCGAGCCGCGCGTGCGCGTGCCAATCTCCCCCTGAAAGGGCTGGTAGCCGTGGAACAGGGTATGCACAATCCCCGTGCCGCGCGTCGCCACCAAAAAAGGCTGGCGGAAACCGAGCATGCCACGGGTGGGCACGAGATATTCGGCATAGACCATCCCGTCATCCCCATAGGTCAACTCGAGCATTTGCCCGCGCCGTTGCCCCATCATTTCCGTCACCGTGCCGACATATTCGCCCGACACTTCCAGAAAAACGTGCTCAATCGGTTCTTCTCTGCCGGATGGGGTTTCCCGGTAAATCACCTCCGGGGGGCTGACCGCGAACTCATACCCTTCGCGGCGCATAGTTTCGATGAGGATTGCCAGATGCAATTCCCCGCGCCCGGAGACGACGAAACTTTCGGCGGTGGCGGTTTCTTCCACCCGCAGCGCCACATTATTTTCCAACTCCCGCCACAAACGTTCCCGAATTTGGCGGCTGGTGACGAACTGCCCTTCCGTGCCCGCAAAGGGGCTATCGTTCACGCTGAAGGTCATTCGCACGGTGGGTTCTTCCACGGTGATGGGCGGCAGCGGGCGCGGGTCGGCGGGGTCGGCAATGGTATCGCCGATGCCGATGTCCGCAATGCCGGAAATGGCGACAATATTGCCCGCATGCACTTCATCGCGCTCTTCCCGCTTCAAATTTCGGAAGATGAACACCTGCCCGATTTTCCCGGGCTTGGCTTCCCCTTCGGTATTGATATGCACCACCGGCTGCCCGGTTTTGAACGACCCGCTGAGCAGCCGCCCGATGGCGATTTTGCCGACATAGGTGCTGTATTCCTGATTGGTGATGAGCATACGCGGCGGCGCATCGGCGTCCACCAACGGCGCGGGGATGTGTTCCACAATGGTGTCCAAAAGGGGATACAGATTCGGCGCCAGCGAGTCGGGGGTGTGCCCCGCCTGCCCGTCGAGGGCGCGGGTGTAGATGACGGGGAAATCGGCTTGCTCGTCCGTCGCGCCCAGTTCGATGAACAGGTCGAAGGTGGCGTTCACGGCGTAATCGGGGCGGGCGGCGGGGCGGTCGATTTTATTGACCACCACAATCGCTTTGTGCCCTTTTTCCAGCGCCTGCCGCAGCACAAAACGGGTTTGCGGCATCGGACCTTCCACCGCGTCCACCAGCAGCAGCACACCGTCCACCATGTTCATCACCCGTTCCACTTCCCCGCCGAAATCGGCGTGTCCGGGGGTGTCCACCAAATTGATGACCGTATCTTTATAGCGCACGCCCGTATTTTTCGACAAGATGGTGATGCCGCGCTCGCGCTCCAAATCGTTTGAATCCATCATACGTTCGGAAACCTGTTGATTTTTCCGGAAAACGTTGGTCTGCTGTAAAATGCCATCCACCAAAGTGGTTTTCCCGTGGTCAACGTGGGCGATGATGGCAATATTTCGAATATCATTTCTGGGTTGTTGCATACTTTCCTCTACCTCTCAAAAAAACAGCCCGCCGAAAGGGACGGGCATCAATGCAGGGAGATTGTACCCTGAAAGGGGTTTTCGGGCAAGCTGTTGTTTCCATTTATGTGATGTTTGCGCTCTCACCATAATCATATTAAAATCAGTGGCTGATTGGAAAAATAAATTCCAACCCCGAAGAGAAATTATCACAGAGGAAAACTGATGACCATGCCATTGACCAGTGCGGAAATTCGACAAAAATTCTTGAAATACTTTGAACGACAAGGGCACACCATTGTTGCCAGTTCATCACTCATCCCGGCAAACGACCCAACCCTGCTGTTCACCAACGCGGGGATGGTGCAATTCAAAGACTCCTTTTTGGGGCTGGAAAAACGCCCCTACAAACGCGCCACCACTTCGCAAAAATGCATGCGCGTGGCGGGCAAACACAACGATTTGGAAAATGTGGGTCCCTCGCCACGACACCATACCTTCTTTGAAATGCTCGGCAATTTTTCACTGGGCGATTATTTCAAAAAAGACGCCATCCGCTTCGCCTATGATTTACTGGTGAACGAATACGGACTCAGCCCTGACCGGCTGGTCTACACCGTCCACACCAATGATGACGAAGCCTACGACCTGTGGACGAAAGACATGGGCATTGACGCTTCCCGCGTGTACCGTATGGGCGACAAAACCAACTTCTGGCAGATGGCGGATGTCGGTCCGTGCGGTCCCACCAGCGAAATCCACTACGACTGGGGCGAGGAAACCTGCACCTGCGGCGAGCCGGATTGCTCGGTGCTGCTGGACAACGGGTGCGACCGCTGGCTGGAAATCTGGAATCTGGTGTTCATGCAGTTCAATCAGGACGCCGACGGACACCGCGAACCCCTGCCCGCCCCCGGCGTTGACACCGGTATGGGGCTGGAGCGCATTGTGTCCATCATCCAAAACAAGCGCGCCAATTACGAAACCGACCTCTTCACCCCCATCATCAAACGCACGCAAACCCTGCTGGGCGACACCGACGCGCAAGCGGCGGAAAAATACGTCGCCTACCGCGTCATCGCCGACCACGGGCGCGCCATCACCTTCATGGTGGGCGACGGCGTGATGCCCGGCAACGAAGGGCGCGAATACGTCCTGCGCCTCATCCTGCGTCGCGCCGCCCGCTACGGGCGCATCGCCGGATTCACCGAACCCTTCCTCGCCAAAATTGCCGAAACGGTCATCGAAGAGATGGGCGGACATTACACCGAATTGGTCGCCCGGCGGCAATTCATCCTCAATGTCATCCGGCAGGAAGAGGAACGCTTCCTCAAAACCTTCGCCCACGGGCTGGACTTGCTGGAAGCGCTGGTTGAATCATTGAAAGCCGAGGGCAAAACCGAAATCCCCGGCGAAGATGTCTTCAAGCTGCACGCCACCTTCGGCTTCCCCTTCCATTTAACGCGCGACATCGCCGCCGAAGAATACGGCTTCACGGTGGATGAACTCGGCTTCCAAAAAGCCATGCAGCGGCACAGCGAAATTTCCGGCAGCGGGTCGTTCAAAGCGATTGATGAAAGCACCCTCTCCATTTACGCCAAACTGCTGGAAGATTTAAAAGCGGGCGGCGATGAACCCGCGCAAGACCCGTATCAGAGTACGGAAAGCAAAACCACCGTGCTGGCAATTTTGCAGGATGGCAAACAGCTCGACAGCGCCGGCGAGGGGTTGGAAGTGGAAATGGTGCTGGCGAACACCCCGTTTTACGTGGAAAGCGGCGGGCAAATCAGCGATACCGGCACCATCACCGGCGACGGCTGGGAAATGACCGTCACCGACGCGCGGAAACCCGTGTCCGGGCTGGTGGTGCATTACGGGCAAATGACGCGCGGCACGGCTCGCACCGGCGATGCCGCCACCGCACAGGTGGACGCCGACCGCCGTATGAACATCATGCGCAATCACACCGCCACCCACCTACTGCAAGCCGCCCTGCAATCCGTGCTGGGCAAACACGTCGCCCAAGCCGGGTCGCTCGTCGCCCCCGACCGCCTGCGCTTCGACTTCAGCCATCCCGACCCGATGACGGCGGAAGAGTTGCAAGCGGTGGAAGCGAGCGTCAACGCCGCCATCCTCGCCGATTATCCGGTGAACGTGAGCCACCAAAACTACAAAGAAGCGGTCTCATCCGGCGCAATGGCGCTCTTCGGCGAAAAATACGGCGATGTGGTGCGCGTCATCACCATTGACGGCGACGTGAGCCGCGAGCTTTGCGGCGGCACGCACGTGCAGCACACCGGGCAAATCGGCGCATTCCTCATCACCGGCGAAGGGAGCGTCGCCGCCGGAGTACGCCGCATCGAAGCGGTGACCGGACCCACGGCGATGGCGCACATTCAGGCGCAGCGGGCGGAACTGAGCCGGGTTGCCGCCAAATTGGGCGTCAAACCAACCGACGTGGCGAACCGCATTGAATCGTTGTTGACCTACCTGCACGAACACGACAAAGAAATCAAGGCGCTGAAACGCAAGCTCGCTCGCGCCGATTTTGAGCAGCACCTGCAAAAAGTGCAGGACGTGAACGGCATCTCGGTGCTGGCGACGCAGGTCACGGTGGACGATTCGGCGCTGTTGCGGGAAATGGGGGACTGGTTCCGCGACAAGCTCGGCAGCGGGGTGATTGTGCTGGGCACCGTGTTGAATGAAAAACCGAGTCTCATCGCCATTGTGACCGATGATTTGGTGAAAAAGGGATTGCACGCCGGGAAGCTGGTCAAATCCGTGGCGAAGATTGTCGGCGGCGGCGGCGGCGGGCGTCCGAACATGGCGCAGGCGGGCGGCAAAAATCCCGCCAAACTCCCCGACGCGCTGAGGCAAGTGCCATCGCTGGTAGCGGAAATGGTCAAATAGCGGAAAACAACGCGGGGCGGCTCAGTGAGCCGCCCCGGTTTTGTGTCACCCCAACGGCATAAAACGCAGCAGCCGACCGGGTGGGGTGAGTCAAATGCAGCGCCCCGGTTTCACTTTTGGCAAAATATGACTAAAATTATTACGGGTTGATTCATCATCCCGGACGACCGCGCAAAACAGGAGTTACACCATTCGCCGCAAAAGAAGCACGTTCAAACAACAACTGGCATCGCTGAAAAAGATTCGTCTGAAGCCGCGCGCCGCCCGCCGGGAGGAAACGCCCACCCGCCCACGATTTTTGTCGCTGATTGATTTGGGGCTGGATATGGTGAAAATCGCGGTGGTGGATGTTTCGTCGCCGCAGGAGATTCGGGTCTTGGGACACAGTGTGGCGGAAACACACGGCAGGGACATCGCCGGGGGACGCGCCACCGCCGCCGCGCTGACCGAGACGGTCAACCACGCGCTGCAAGAGGCGGAAGACGCCACCGAGAGCGCCATCGGGCGGAAGGTTGTGCCCGATGATGCCGCCTTTCTGCTCCCCGGTCGCGCGCTGGCGGGGCAGTTGGTGGCGGTGGAGCAACGCCGTCCGCCGCGCAGTGGGGTCATCACCCAAAAAGAGCTGGACGCGCTGTGGCAACGCGCCGCTGAAAAGACGCGCCGCGCGCTCGCCGCGCTGCCCGATGTGACCGAAGATTGGACGGCACACACGGTCACGCCGGGGGAATTGCGGCTGGACGGGCGTTTGGTCAACGAGCCGGTGGGACTCAACGGGCGAAAGTTGACGCTGTCGGCGTATGGCACGGTGTGCCATCCCGCCACGCTGCGCGGGATTGAACAGCTCGCGGAACGGCTGGAGTTGAATATTGCGGGGGTTGTGCCCACGCCGCAAGCGCTGGCGACGCTGGTTTCCGCCGCCGATGCGCTGGTGCTGCATATCGGCGCGAGCGGCACGGATTGTCTGCGGGTGCGGCACGATGCGCTCACCGGGGTTGAGGCGGTGCCTTTTGGCGGCGAATTTTTTTCGCGGCAGTTGAGCCAATGTTTCAAATGCGCGTCCGCCGAAGCGGAGGCGCTGAAAATCGCGTTCAGCACCGGCGCGCTCACCGAGCACGATGTTTCGCTGGTGCAACGCGGGTTGACTGCGCCGCTGCGGCGTTGGGCGGAAGAGGTGGTCGTCGCCATCGGGCGGCTGTTTCCGGCGGAAGAATTGGCGAGCCTGCCCGCGCATATTTATTTCACCGGGGGGAGCGCAGGATTGCCCGGCTTAAAAAATATGCTATTATACACTCTGAAAGATGCGGGACGGACTTTTGACCGCTCGGTGGAAATCATCAATCTGGGTGAGACTGCGCTGGGCGGTTTTCGCAATCATCCCACCGGCTTTCGGGGAATGATATTTGCGCCGGTACTCAGTTCCGCAAAATTTTTGTAAGAGGTTTCAACGAACCATGATGCGAGAAGTTTTACGTGCAAAAATCCATAAAGCAACCGTCACGCAGGCGGATGTATCTTATGTAGGCAGTATCACCATTGACCAGGATTTGATGGATATGGTGGATATGTGGGCGGGCGAAAAAGTGCTGGTGGTGAGCAACACTTCCGGGGCGCGGCTGGAAACATACACCATCCCCGGCGAGCGCGGGTCGGGCATCATCGGGATGAACGGCGCCGCCGCGCACCTCATCAAAAAGGGTGAGGAAATCATCATCATCAGTTTTGCGCACAGCAAATACCCCGTCACCCCAAAGATGATTCTGGTGGACAAAGACAATCACTTTGTGCGATATTTATAGCCTCAAAGAACACAACGGATATTATGGATCAAATTATTCATTTAGCGCCCGATGACGATATTACCGCCATCAAATCTCGGCTGGAATGGGCAGACGCGCGGCGCGTGCTGCTGGTAATTCCCCGCCGCAATAAAACGCTGCGCAGTCTGGTGCATCAAAAAGTGCTGGCGCGAACAGCGGACGCGCTGAACATTGAGCTGGCGCTGGTGACGCAGGACATCGCCACCAGAGACGCGGCGAAGCAGGCGGGGTTCAAAACTTTTGCCACCCGCTGGATTGCGCGCCGACGGGGCTTCATCCGGCAGGAAAGCCCTGCCTTGCCTCCCGAAAAAACCACCCCGCCCCCCTTGAAGGTGCTGGAAACCGACCCACCCCCGCGGCGGCGAATGCGCATTCAGAATAAAAAACTGGTGGTTGTGGTGGGCAGCGGACGGGTGGGCTGCCTGCAACAACTCATCGGGTTGGGGCTGGCGGCGATATTGGCGCTCGCGCTGACGGCGGTGGTGCTGGCGCTCGCACCCGGCGCGAAGGTGACGCTCATCCCCAAAGTGGATGTCATCTCCACCAGTATCACCCTCACTGCCGACCCCGACAGCGGGCTGACCGAGGTTGACCCGGAGACGAACCGCATCCCGGCGCAGCCGGTGCAGGTGGAATTGACGCTCTCCACCACGGTGCAGACCATCGACACCGAAAAAGCGCCCACCGATTTCGCCAAAGGCACAATAGTCATCTTCAACCGCACGCAGGATGAGCAAATTGTGCCCATCAGTTCCACCCTGCGCACCTCGTCCGGCGTGCCCATCGAATTCATCACCACCCAAACGGCGACCGTCCCCGCCGGCACCGGCGCGACCACAACCACCACCATCATCGCGGTGGAACCGGGACCACGCGGCAATGTGTCGAGCGGGCAAATCAACCGTTTTGTTGACCCCACGCTGAGTTTGCTGGTGCGTGTCATCAACGATGTGCCCACCGGCGGCGGCTCGGTGCGGGAAGCGGGCGTGGTGACCGATGACGATAAAGTGCGGGTGCGCGCAAAATTACGGCAACTCATTCAGCAAAAAGGCTATGAGGAAATTCAAGCCGGGCTGGACGCACAGCAATACATCCCCCCCGAAACGTTGCAGGTGATTGAGCTGGATTTGACGTATGATAAATTCGCGGGCGATGTCTCGGACACGCTGGGGGCGGAGATGCACGCGGTGGTGCGCGGGACGGTGGTGGCAGATTACGACGCCAACCAGCTCGCGTATCTGGCGCTGTTGCAGGATGTGCCGCCCGGCAAAACGCTGCTGCCCAAAGGATTGCGCTTCACCGCGGGCGGGATTCAGGCGGTGGAAGGGCGCGCGGTCATGTTCCCGGTGACGGCGGAAGGGCTGGTGGTCTCAACCATTGATGAAGCCCGGCTGACCGACGCCATCACTTTTATGCCCATCGGCGAAGCGCAGGCGTGGCTCAGCGAAAACCTGCCGATTGTCGGCGTGCCGGGGATTGACGTTTCGCCCAACTGGCTGGGGCGATTGCCCGCGCTGGCGTCGCGCATCAGCGTGGAAGTGAAAGATGTCTCACCGCTGATTTTCGGAGAGGACGAGTGACCCGAATTCTCGCGCTCGACTGGGGAGACAAACGGGTCGGGGTAGCGTTTTCGGAAGGATATTTCGCCAGCCCGCACAGCGTCATCCGGCGGGGGAGCAATTTGGAAACGTACGCCAAAATCGAGGCGTTGATTGCCGAAACCGGCGCGGAATTGCTGGTGCTGGGCTTGCCCACCACCTTCGACCCCGACCATCCGATTGGTTTTCAGGCGCAACGGGTGCTGAAACACCGCGACGCGCTGGCGGAACGGCTTGCCATCCCCATCAAAATGGTGGACGAAACCTATTCCACCGTGGACGCGGAGGAATTTCTGCGCGAAAGCGGCAAACGGGGGAAAATCCCCATTGACGCGGCGGCAGCGGCGGTCATTCTGCAACATTTTTTGGACGAGAGAGAGAATTAATGTCTCCAACCATTTTACGGGTCGGTGAGTTACGAAAGATGGAAAAGTTGGTGAAAGAATATGAAAACGAGTTCAAAGAAGCCTGGCGAAACCATTTTGGGTAGTGAAGTAACCAATATCAGCGCGGTTGGATTTTGGGTACTGATTGGCAACAAAGAATATTTCATCCCCTTCGCCGATTATCCTGTTTTCAAAAAAGCAACCGTCGCCGAAATATACGCCATGACGCAAATCAGCCCATCGCAATTGCGCTGGGAAAGTTTAGATGCCGATATTGAAATTAACGCATTGGAAACGCCGGAAAATTTTCCATTGGTCTATCGGGCGTAACCGACAAAATTTGGACAACTACCTATGACCGTTATTCGCTATATTTTCAGGTTTCTCTTTTTTCTGATTGGCTTGGCGGCGATTGTCGCCGTGATTGGCGTGGGAGTGCTGATGGTGCGCAACAACGCCGCCGGGACGAATATCACCCTGGCGGAAGGTGCGCCGTCCGTCGGACACGCCCCCACCGACCCGGAGGAGCTTGCCATTTACGTCATGCTCCAATCCCGCGCGGATGAAATCAACGCCCCCGTTTCCGACGATGCCACCGAGGTGGATTTCACCATCGAGCCGGGAGAATCGGCGTTGGCGGTGGCGCAGAAACTGGAAGCCGAAGGGCTGGTGAGCGACGCCAATCTCTTCCGCCAATTTTTGCGCTACAACAAACTCGATGCATCGCTGGAAGCGGGCGACTACATTTTGCGGCGCAACATGAATATGATGGAAATCGGGCAGGCGCTGCAAAAAGCCATTGCCAAAGAAGTGGTCATCACCATTCCCGAAGGCTGGCGCGCCGAAGAAATCGCCGATATGCTCACCAATGAGGGCGTGATGGACGGCGACGCCTTCCTGCAAGTGGTGCGCGACGGCACGGCGGTGGAAAACAACATCCTCTTCGACCGTCCGAGCGGGCGTTCATACGAGGGCTACCTCTTCCCCGACACCTACCGTCTGCCGGTGAACGCCACCCCCGAAGACCTCATTGACCGCATGCTGGACAATCTGGCGAGCAAACTCCCCGCCAACGCCATCGAACTGGCGGCGCGGCGCGGGCTGAAACTGTACGATGTGCTGACCCTCGCCTCGATTGTGGAACGGGAAGCCGTCTTCGACGACGAGCGCCCCATCATCGCCAGCGTCTACCTCAACCGGCTG
>JAJRSQ010000423.1 GCA_024278725.1 Chloroflexota bacterium | reverse complement strand
CATCAATGGCACGTGTACCAATTCCTGATACGCCACAAACGAGTGTCCCATAAAATCGTGTTCGCCCAGCCCTTCGCCGTGGTCGCCCGCAATGATGGTGAGCGTGTTTTCCGCCACGTCGTCGCGGGTCAAAAATTCCAGAATGGGCGAAAGCAGGTGGTCTTGATACGCGACTTCGGCGTCGTACAGGTCGTTCAGCACCGCCGATTGCATCGGCTTCCAGCGTTCCTGCAACGGCAACAGCCAGCGGAACGCCTGCGAATTATACTGCCGCATGAAATCGCGCACTTCCCTTTCCTCTTTGAAATACGGCGCATAGCGGTCTACAAAATTGTCCGGCGGCGAGTAGGGCAGATGGGGTTCCATCAGATTGACAAAAGTGAAATGCGGTTGTTTCGAATGGTGTTTGGTTCGAGCTTCCAGATATTGCCGCACATCGTTCAAACTGCGAGCGGTGTCTCCCTTGAAGTTCGCCAGCTTCGACCACAGCGGCACAAAAATGGGGTGCAGCGACAGTTGAAAAAGGAAGTCGGAGCGGGCAAAAGCGTTTTGAATGGGATACGAGAGTTTTCGCAATTGCTGGGTGTACCATTCCCACATCATGTCCAGCATTTTCGGCAATTTGGATGACGATTTTGGCACGGAGGGAACCGCGCCGCCGTAATTGTAAAACGTATCGAACCCCTGCCGCAAGCCGTTGTCCAAAATGCCCACCAGCGGGTTATTGCAAAACCCGATGGTTTTGTAGCCGTGTTCGCGCAGGTGGGTGGCGATGGTTTTTATGCGGTTGTCGAGCCGGTGATGGGCTTGCAGGGTTTGGTGAGTGGTGGGGTATTCGCCGGTGAACATTGCCGCGTGGGAGGGGATTGTCCATTGGGCGGTGGAAATACCGTTCTCGAAAACGGTGGCTTGCCTGCCGAAATCGTCCAGATTGGGGGTTGTGCCACGGGTGTACCCGTAGGTCGAAATGCGGTCGAAGCGATGGGTGTCTAAAACAATAAATACAATATTGGGGGCTGGTGTTTTGCTCATTCTGACCCGCCTTCTTTTCTTAAAAGAATATCTTGTGCTACCATGATTTTCATCGTGCAAGTGTATCACAAAACAGCCATGATGACAATTACAAAATTGGCAAACATCCATTTCATCGTTACAATCTCCATATTGATTTTGTTGCCGCGCGTTTCAGATGCGGCGTATCCCCAAAATAAACTTATCTCATTAGCTCTCAGGAGGACACCGTGGGCGAACAAAAGGTACTTATTGCCGATAAAATCGCGGATGTCGGCGTTGACATCCTTTCCAAAAATTTTGATGTGGTTGTGCAAACCGGTATGACCGAAGATGAATTGTGCGCCATCATCGGCGATTTCAGCGCGATTGTGGTGCGCAGCGCCACCAAAGTGACGCAGCGGGTGATGGATGCCGCGCCGAAACTGAAGGTGATTGCCCGCGCCGGGGCAGGGTTGGACAACGTGGACGTGGTGACGGCAAAAGCGCGGGGCATCGAAGTGGTGAACGCCCCCGACGCCAACACCCGCGCCGTCGCCGAGCACACGATGGGGCTGATGCTGGCGTTGGCGCGCCATTTGCCGGAAGCGGATTACAGCCTGAAACACGGGCAATGGAAAAAATCGGCGCTGCTGGGAACCGGCTTGTACGGCAAAACCCTCGGCATCATCGGTTTCGGAAAAATCGGGCGCGAAGTGGCGAACCGGGCGCTGGCATTCGGGATGCATGTGCTGGTGAACCAGCGTCGCCGCACCCCCGAACTCGATTTGGAAGGGGATGTCTCGGCGGTGGATTTGTTCGACCTGCTGAAACAATCCGACATCGTGACCATTCACGTGCCGCTCAAACCGGAAACGGTGGGAATGATTGGCGAAACCGAATTGGCGGTCATCAAACGGGGAGCGTATCTCATCAACACCGCTCGCGGCTCCATTGTGGATGAGCAGGCTCTGCTCGAGGCGCTGGACAGCGGGCGGCTGGCGGGCGCGGCGCTCGATGTGTTCGCCGAAGAACCGGCGGTGGATAGCGCAATCGTTCAGCACCCCAAAGTGATTTCCACACCGCACATCGCCGCCAGCACCAGCGACGCCCAACAAGCCGCCGCCATCACCGTCGCCGATAAAATCACCGCGATTTTGACTGCCGTCTCCATTGAAAATCCGCTGTCGTTGCACATTTTACCGCTGGACAACGTTTTCCCCCATGAAGAAATTGACCCCAGCCGCGTGGCTCGGCTGGTGAGCCGTTTCCAAGCCGAGAAAATCCTGAAAAATCCGCCCATCGTTGCGGAATGGGAAGGAAAATTCGTGGTGCTGGACGGTGCGACCCGCGTCACCGCGCTGAAACAAATGGGCTTCGCGCATTTAGTGGCGCAAGTCGTTTCGCTGAAAGATGCGCAGGTGGAAGCGCAAACGTGGAATCATGTCATCCAGCAAATGACCGCCGATGAATTTTTGGCGTTCACGGAAGAATGCACCGAAGTGACGCACGTGGAAGTTGACCCCAACTACATCGAAGACAGCATGATGGAATTGGGCGGCATCTGTTATGTGGTCACGCCCGATTTCCGCACTTGTGTGGTGCGGGCGGCGCCCGACGGCAGCCGTTTGGACGCGCTGAACGGTTATGTGGCGAAATATATCGCCGCGGCAGATGTGGCTCGCACCCGCACCGATAATTTTCACGAGGCGATGATTGAATATCCCAAAATGAACGCGCTGATTGTTTTCCCGAAATTCACGGTGGAGCAAATTCTGCAAATTTCCAGCATCGGGAAAACCGTGCCGGCGGGCATCACCCGCATGGTGGTTTCCGGGCGGGTGCTGCGCCTCAATCTCGATTTGAAACGCCTGCAATCCGACGAACCGCTCGCCATCAAATCGGCGTGGCTGAACGATACCGTACACGCGCTGATAGAAAATCATCACGTGCGCTATTATGAAGAGCCGGTCTATCTGCTGGATGAGTGATAGTAAAGTCTCAGGTCTCAAGTCCGAAGTCCAAAGTCTAGGGCGTGTTGGGCATCGCCTTGAACTAAAGTTCAGGCTCAGAACTCAAGCCGACTTAAGTCGGCTTCGGCTTGTAGCCCTGAAATTTATTTCGGGGCAGTGAAACCAGAAACCTAATTCCCGGAACCGGAACAATGATCCCCGTACAATTGACTCTGCACAACTTTATGGCGTACCAAACGCCGGAAACCCTCGATTTTTCCGACTTGCACGTGGCATGTCTGACCGGCGAAAATGGCGCGGGAAAAAGCTCGCTGCTGGATGGCATAACGTGGGCGCTGTGGGGTAAATCGCGCACCCGGCAGGACGACGACCTCATCCATTTGGGGGAAAGCGAAATGTCGGTGGAGTTCACCTTCCTGCTGGGCGATACCACCTATCGGGTGCTGCGCCGCCGGAAAATGGGCAAGCGGGGAAAAACGGAAGTCCATCTGCACGCCTTCATCCCCGATGCGGGCGACTGGCGCACGCTGTCGGAGGGCGGGGTGCGCGGCACGCAAGCCAAAATCGACCGCCTGCTGCGTCTTGATTACGACACCTTCATCAACTCCGCCTTTTTGCTGCAAGGGCGCGCCGATGAATTCACCACCAAAACCGCCGCCGAGCGGAAGGAAATCCTGGCGGATATTCTGGGTTTGGGCGTGTATGAAACGTACGAAAAACGCGCCGCCGACAAAGTCCGTTTCTTTGAGCAGGAGATTACCATTGCGCTGGCGCAGATTGAGCAGATGCAGCAGGATTTGACGGCGGAAGCCTCGCTGCGGCAGGAATGGGAGACCAGCCAGCAGCAGGCATTGAAACTGAACGAAGCTTTGCGTGCGGCGGAAACCGCGCTGAACGATATTCGCCGGCATCACAAAGAATTGGATTTGAAACACCGCCAATTGGAAGACTGGCGCACCCGTTTGGCGCAATCGCAAACGGAAATCGACGACCTTTCGCGGACGATTGCGCGGCTGAAAAAGAATATCACCGCGTTTGAAGCGACGATGAGCCGCAAAGATGAAATTGAGGCGGGCTATGCGCGCTGGCAGGCGGCGAAAAAAATGCAGGCGGATTTTGTCGCCCGATTGTCGGAGATGTCGCAATTGACGCGCGAACAGCACCGGCTGGAAAAAGAAATTCAGCGGGCGCGGACGAAGCTGGAAACCGAGCAAAAAGTGCTGCAATCGCGGCAGGCAGATTTGCAGACCCGCATCGATGCCATCCCCACTTTAAAAGAAAAACAGGCGGCGCTGGAAAAAAGGGTGGCGGAATTGGACGACGCCGAAAAAACGCTGGCGGAATATCGACAAAAAATAACCGAATTGGCGGCGGAAAGCGCGGAGCGCACCACCGAAAACAAACAACTGAAAGCCGAGATGGACACCATCAAAGCCCGGCTCACCCAATTGGAGGACGCGGGGTCGATGTGT
The DNA here is from genome assembly GCA_024278725.1 of Chloroflexota bacterium. Classification (GTDB taxonomy): domain Bacteria; phylum Chloroflexota; class Anaerolineae; order 4572-78; family 4572-78; genus JANTHQ01. The sequence continues at coordinate 1,442 of JAJRSQ010000423.1, read as the reverse complement.
CCCGTTTGCACCCAACCGCTCAACGACGACCACCGCGCGGCGGTGCGGGCGCAATTTTCTGCCGACGGGAAAACGCGCGGCGACCAATTCCGCGCCAATAAAGAACGGCTGAAAGCGATTGCGGCGGAGCAGAAGACGCTGAAAGCCGCCATCGCCCAAACCGAGCGCACTCTGCGCCAAAAATCGGCGGTGCATGGCGAGTTGGCGCAAATCGCGCAGCAGTTGGCGCAGGCGGAAACCGCCGCCGAAACGCTGGCATCGCTGGCGGCATCGCTGGCGGAGATTTCCCGCCGGTTGGCGGATGGAAAATTCGCGGAAGCGGAATCGGCGGCGCTGGCGGCGGTGATGGAAAAACAGGCGGCGGTGGGTTACGATGAAGCCGCGCATCAAGCCGCCGACGACGCGGTGGCATCGCTGGCGGCGTTTGAGCAGGAATGGCAGACGCTCCAAAATGCCCGCCAACGTCTGGCGGATGCATCGGCGCAGTTGGAAACGGAAGAGAAACGATACAACCGCTTGCTGGCGCAGACCGCCGCCGACCGCGAAAAAGTGGCGGCGTTGACGGCGGAAACGGCGGAACTCCCCGCCGTGACGAAAGCGCTCACCGAAGCGGACGCCGCCGTGACCCGCCTTCAGCGCGAAGAGCGGCGCGCGCGGGACGCGGTGGTTGCGGTGCGTCAACAACTTGACCATCTGGCATATGTGGCGAAAGAAGTGGGCAAAAAGGAAGCGGCGCTGGCTGAATTGCGGGAAACACAATCGTTATATAAAGAATTGCGGGGCGCGTTTGGGAAAAAAGGGGTGCAGGCGTTGCTGATTGAACACGCCATCCCCGAATTGGAAGAAGAAGCAAACCAGATTCTTGCGCGGATGACCGACGGGCGGGTGAATGTCCAGTTCGTCACCCAGCGCACCACCAAAACCAACGAAAATACGGTGGAAACGCTCGATATCCGCATCGCCGATGAGCTGGGCACGCGCAATTACGAGCTGTATTCCGGCGGCGAAGCCTTCCGCGTGAATTTTGCCATCCGCATTGCCCTGAGCAAGTTGCTGGCGCGTCGCGCCGGTACCAGCCTGCAAACACTGGTGATGGATGAAGGTTTCGGCACGCAGGACGCGCGCGGGCGGGAACGGCTGGTGGAAGCCATCAACGCCATTCAGGATGAATTTGAAAAAATTATTGTGATTACCCACATTGAGGAGTTGCAGAGCGCGTTCCCGACGCACATCCACGTGCAGAAAACAGACCGGGGGAGTCGAATTTCGATTACGTGATTGACTTGAAAATGATGTCGAAGCGAGTGCGCGGGTCGGTGGTCAGCGTGATTTCGCCGTGCAGTTGTTGCGTTAGTTGCTGAACCAGCAGCAACCCCAAACTGTTGGCGGTCAGTGCGCCAAAACCCCTATCGCGGATGAGGGCTTGCTGTTCCGCGGAAAAT
>JAJRSQ010000422.1 GCA_024278725.1 Chloroflexota bacterium | reverse complement strand
GCGTGAAAACGTGAAACGTGAGGTATGAATTGACAAAAGCGCCGCAGTGCTTCAGCATTTCACGTTTCACGTTTCACGTTTCACGTTTCACGTTTCACGTTTCACGTTTCACGTTTCACGTTTCACGTTTCACGTTTCACGCATCTACCCCAACAATTCTTTCACCGCCGCAATTGCCGCATCATAATCCGGATGTTGCGCAATTTCGGGGACGTATTCCACATAGCGGATGGTGTCATCTTTATCCACCACGAAAATGCTGCGCTGTTCCAGCCGAAGCTCTTTCACGTGTGTGCCGTAAGCGTCACCGAAGTTCATATCCATATGGTCGGAAACCACCTGCACTTTATCAATGCCTGCCGCGCCACACCAGCGTTTTTGGTTGAAGGGATGTTCCGCGCTGACGGTCAAAATCGCAATATCGTCGCCGAAATTGGCGGCTTCTTCATTGAACCGGCGCGTTTGGGCATCGCAAATCGGCGTGTCCAGCGAGGGAACCACGCTGATGAGCCGCACTTTCCCCGCGCTGTCCGCAAGGGTGACGGTGGATAAATCGTTGGCAACCAGTTTGAAATCGGGGGCTTTATCACCCACCGAAAGTTTTTTGCCGATGACGGTGAGCGGGTTCCCTTTCAGGGTCACGCCGCCGGGTGTTTCTTGGGTCATATATCAATCTCCTTTTTTGGGTTGAAATTTTTATCATCGAAATTATAGTTTGTGAAATGTCAGGTGCAAAATATGACGCAGCATTTTACGGAATTGTTGGAAAAATTGGTGGCAATCCCCAGTCCCTCCGGTGCCGAGCGCGCCGCTTCGGAATTTTTGGCGGGGTGGATGGCGGATAACGGCTTCACGGCGGCGGTGGACGACGCCGGAAATGCCATCGGCACGAAGGGCACGGGCGAAAATGAAGTCATCCTGCTGGGGCATATTGACACGTTTCCCGGCAATCCGCCCGTGCGCCGCGCCGGCGACCTGCTGTACGGGCGCGGCAGTGTGGACGCCAAAGGTCCGCTGGCTACCTTTGCCGCCGCTGTGTCGCAGGTGCCGGTACCGCCCGGCTGGCGGCTGACGGTGGTCGGTGCGGTGGAAGAAGAGAGCGCCACCAGCAAAGGGGCGCGCCATCTGCTGGTTCAGCGGGATGGACATCCGCCCAAATTCTGTATCATCGGCGAGCCAAGCCGCTGGAATCGCATCACGTTGGGCTACAAAGGGCGATTGCTCCTGCACGCCGGGCTGCGCGTCCCCTTCTCCCATTCGGCGGGGCAGGGCGTTTTGCCCGCCGAGCAGGGCGTGCATCTGTGGCAGGCAATTGTCGCCCACTGCGAGCGGGTGAACGCAGGGCGCACGGGGGCGTTCAACCGGCTCGACCCCTCGCTGCGCGCCATCAACAGCCGCGACGAGGGCGCATTCGGTGCGGTGGAACTCTCCATCGGATTCCGTTTGCCGGTGGATATTGACCCGCACGCGCTCGAAGCCGATTTGCGCGCGCTGGCGGCGTCTCATCCCGCCGAAATCGACCTGCAATTTTCGGGGCACGAAGTTGCCCATCGCGCCGAAAAATCGACCCCGTTGGTGCGCGCTTTTCTGCGCGCCATCCGCGCGGCGGGCGAGACGCCCCGCTTCGTGGTGAAAACCGGCACCTCCGATATGAATGTGGTCGCCCCGGTGTGGCAATGCCCCATTCTGGCGTACGGTCCCGGCGATTCCGCGCTCGACCACACCCCGGATGAACACATTGACCTGAATGAATATCTGCAGGCGATTGAAGTGCTGAAAATGGCGCTTGAAAATTTAATGGCAGCGCAATAATGACTGAAACAATCCCAATCATCGAACAGCGCCGCATTGAGGCGAATCTCATCAAAGCCCTGCTTCCGGCATTTGAAGCCGAGTTGGGGGCGGAGAAAACCCGCGCCATCCTCGCGGCGGTCATCAAAAAATTGGCGCGCGAAAAGGGGATGGAATTGCGCGTAACCATTGACGGCGATGATTTGCGCGCCTTCGCCGAAGCGTGGGAGCCGTGGCTGCGCGGCGATACGCTCGATATGGATGTGATTGCGTTGACGGATGATGTGTACCGGTTCAACGTGACGCGCTGCGCCTATGCCGAAATGTACCGCGAGATGGGGCTGGCGGAATTGGGGTTCACCCTCAGTTGCAACCGCGACGCCAGTTTGGTGGAAGGTTTTTCCGACCGCATTGAGTTTCGGCGCACGCAGACTATTATGGAAGGTGCGCCGCACTGCGATTTTCACTATTCCCGGCGGAAAAAAACGTAGGGGCAACCACACGGGTTGCCCGGCATTGTCTAAATTTGGGTAGTGGTATTTTTTGACTGATACAAAGATAACCGGTTGTCATTGCGAGGCGTGCAACGCCGAAGCAATCTCCGTCATTGAAGCGTGGAGATTGCACCCTTCGGGTATTTTCAACTTCGCTGCGCTCGCAATGATACTTGCGTATCCTGTCGGTCAATTTTAACCACTATCTAAATTTGATGTAGATTATCCGACAGATTGCAGGTTGGCGCGTTTTTCTTCCAGCGCCATCCAGCGTTCCACGGCGGTGTCGAGCGTCGTTTCAACTGTTGCCAGCGCGGCGGAGAGGGTTTGCAATTGTTGGTAATCGCCGCCCGCCGCGTTGATTTTCTCCGCCAGCGCGCGCTTTTCTCCCTCCAATGCCTCGATGCGCGCTTCCAACTGCGCCAGTTCCTGCTGTTCCCGATAGCTCAACTTTGCGGAGCGCGGGCGCGGTTTTTCTTTTTTGGCGGATGTTCCGGTGGCGGGCGCGGATCTTTTCCCCGTTTTTTGTGCCGCCCGTTTGCGCCGGTAATCGCTGTAATTGCCGGGATATTGCACGATTTTCCCCTCACCTTCAAAGGCGAAAATGTGTTCCACCGTCCGGTCGAGAAAATAACGGTCGTGCGAGACCACAATCAGCACCCCGTCGAAATCGTCCAGATAATCTTCCAGAATGGACAGCGTTTCGATGTCCAAATCGTTGGTCGGCTCGTCGAGGAGCAGGACGTTGGGCGCCATCATCAGCGTGCGCAGCAGATACAATCGCCGCCGTTCCCCGCCGGAAAGGGTGCTGATGTATGCGCGCTGCATCGGGCGCGGAAAGCGGAATCGCTCCAGCATTTGTGCCGCCGTGATACGACTGCCGTCCGCCGTGCGGATGACTTCCGCCACGTTGGTGATATTGTCGAACACGCGCTGATTTTCGTCCAGCGCCGTGCTTTCCTGGTCGTAATAGCCCAGATGGATGGTTGCGCCGGTGATGATTTTTCCCGCGTCGGGTTGCAATCGCCCGGCAATCAGGTTCAGCAGGGTGGATTTTCCGCTCCCGTTTTTGCCCACAATGCCGAGCCGGTCTCGCTTTTTGATGATGTAACTGAAATTGCGGATAATCGTTTTTTCGCCGAAAGATTTGCTGACGTTGTGCAGTTCGATGATTTGTTTGCCGGTGCGGCGGCTCGCCACGTTGATGGACATATCGGTGACGGTGCCGGGCGCTTCTGTTTCCAGCAGGGCGCGCGCCCGTTTGATGCGCGCTTTCTGTTTGCCGCCGCGCGCCATCGGGGTGCACTTGACCCAATCCAACTCTTTTTGCAGAAAGCTGCGCCGTTCCAGCGCCTTTTTTTCGCGCATACTTTCGCGGGCAGTGCGGTTTTCCAGATATTGGGTGTAGTTTCCCCGGTGCAGATGGATTTTTCCGCCTTCAATTTCAAAAATCAGGTTCGCCACCCGGTCGAGAAAATAACGGTCGTGAGTGACCATCAACAGCCCGCTTTTAAATCCGGCAAGATAATCCTCCAGCCAGATAATCGTATCGGGGTCGAGGTGGTTGGTCGGCTCATCGAGAATCAGCAGGTCGGCGGGGTCGCACAGCACCCGCGCCAGCGCCACCCGCCGCCGCTGCCCGCCGGAAAGTATGCCGAGCGGGGCATCGAAATCGGGCACGCCGAGGCGGGTCAGAATCGCTTTGACGGACGCTTCCGCCGCCCAGCCGTTTTCGGTGTCCATCCGCTGGGTGACGGCGGACAGCCGCGCTTGCGCCGCGCTGTCGGCGGGGGAGGCGGTTGCCGCTTGCAGGGCGTGGCGGTATTCCCGGAGAAGTTTCATCGTGGGGGTGTTCGCCGCGAAAACGTAGCCCAGCACCGATTGCGCGTCGTCCATCAGCGGGTTTTGCGCCAAAAAGGCGATACGCGCTTTGGGGTTGCGCTCAACCGTGCCGTTGTCGGGGGGTTCTGTGCCCACCAGCATTTTCAGCAGGGTGGATTTTCCGCTCCCGTTCACCCCCACAATGCCGATACGGTCTTCGGAGCGCAAACTGAACGACACATCGTTGAAGAGCGTTTTTTCGCCATAGTGTTTGGTTAGGTTGAAAACGGACAGGATTTGCATAAATTATTTGTGGATGGCGTTGATGGCGGCTTGCAGTTCCGGCGCGGAGAGAGTGGTGATGATGAAAACTTCCTGCGCACTCCCCTCCGAGCGGGCGACCACTTTGAAGCCGCCGCGAATGGGCACGGTGACTCGCAGGCGCAGCGGGGTGGGGCGACCCCGCACCCGTGCCAGTCTGCCCGGCGTGATGGTTTTGATGGCGGGATGTTCGGACAGGCGGTGCAGCAGCGGAATCAGCCCTTTGATGTGGGTGGAATGGTTCAGCACCACTCGCCCCGTTTTGGCGGCGTTCATACCGCCACTTTGGCAATTTCATTGAGGACGGCTTGATGCAAACTGCCGTTGCTCACAATTACCCCGCGATTGTTCCGCATTTTGTAATCCGTAGAAAAGTCGAGCGGTTTGCCGTACATATCGGTGACTTTTCCGCCCGCTTCTTCCACAATCAATGCGCCGGCGGCGTGGTCCCAGATGTTTTCGGCGTAATTCGGCGTGCGCTCCGAGGGGAGTCGCAGGTACAGTACCGCGTCGCCACGCGCCAGCGCGCCGTATTTCACTTGGCTGTCCAGCCGCAGCGACGGTTTGGTGATGCCCACCGCCCGGGCGATGGCGTGGTTCAGGGCGTGATTGGCGTGCGCCGCTTCCACACTTTCCAGAAAACGCAGTTTATCGGGGTTATCTTCGCCGACAACCCGCACCGGCGAAAAATCGTCGCTGTGCAGAGCCGCCATTTTCGCACCTTCGCCGCGCACGGCGGTGAAAATCACACCCGTGGCGCTGTTCGGGTCGTCCAAATTGAGCGCCAGTGCGGGGCAACCCAGCACCCCGACCTTCACGTCGCCATCTTCCACCAGCGCCAGCGCCACCGCGTACTGGTCGTTGCGCAAAAACCCTTTCGTCCCGTCAATGGGGTCAACCGTCCAATAGCGTCCGGCTACATTGTCCGCCCCGGCATCAATCCAATCGCAGATGTCATCTTCTGTGGCATCGGGGTATATCTGTTGAATGTAATTGCCAATCTGAATGAGGGTGGCGGCATTCCCCGGTTGCTGCAAATCGGCGGAATCTTCCTCCCCCACAATGGCGTCACCGGGAAATTCGCGGCGCAAAATTTCGCAGATGATGGCTTGCGCGCCAAAGTCGGCAATCGTCACCGGGCTGCGGTCTTGTTTTTCCAACGCATCGGGGTTGACCATGTTGGCTCGGACACGCACGCATAAATCGGCGGCTTTTGTGACCGCGTTGATGGCGGTCTGAAGTTCTTTTTGGTACATAACATCCTCTGGTGTGACTTTCAATTTTAGGTGTATTTTTTTAAGACTGCATCAACCTGCCTGCCGTAACTTTCGCCAAAAAGGTTCAGATGATTCAGCAGGTGATATAAATTGTAAATGTGTTTACGGGTATGATAACCCGCTTCAAGCGCCCAAGATGCGCGATACGCCTCATAAAAGGCGACGGAAAATCCGCCGAATAGTTCCGTGAATGCCAAATCGGCTTCGCGGTCGCCGAAATATACCGCCGGGTCAATCAGCGCCGGTTCGCCGGCGGCGGTGACGAGCCGGTTGCCGCCCCACAAATCGCCGTGCAACAGCGAAACGGGAGGATGCGCCGGGAGAAAATCGCCCAACCGGGCGATGAGCCGTTCCAGCCGTTTCGCGCGCTCGGTGGGCAGATGACCACGCCGACTCGCCAGTTCCATTTGCGCCCCCAGACGGTGCGTGCCGAAGAATGTCACCCAATTTTCGGTGGGCGTGTTCCGTTGAGGCGTCAATCCGCAAAAATTATCGCGCGGCAGCCCATATCGTTCCGCAGAAAAACGGTGCTGCTGCGCCAGCCCTTCCCCCAAACGGAGGTCAACCGCGCGCGTGGGGGCAGCTCCGCGCCCCAGCCATGTCATCACCAGGTAATTTTCAGTGTGAAAATAGACCTGCGGCACGCGGAGCGCACGCGCCTGCGCCAGCAATTCCAGCCCGAAGGCTTCGGCGGCGAACATCCCCGGCGGCGGCGAGGCGTGCCATTTGGCGAAAATCGTCTGTCCGTTTGACAGGTCGATGCGGGCGGCTTGGTTGATGTCTCCCCCGCCAACGGCGTTGCTGGCGGTAATTTCAGTGTGAAAGTGAGTTTGAATGTGGTTTCGCAGTGGAGAGGGGAGCATATTACTTTGAGTTGGTGATGATGTGTGCCAGCAGACCTTGACATCCTGCTGAGACCAGTTGATAAACTTGCTCGAATTTGCCGGAATAATACGGGTCGGGGACGTCGCTTTCGGCAATGTCAGGGGCAAAATCGAGCAGACGGTACACCGTCTTTTGAATGCCGTCACGTGCCAACATCCGTTCCACATCATCTTTATTGCTGGAATCCAGCGCTATCAAATAATCGAATCGCTCCAAATCGGCGCGGGTGAGTTGCCGGGCGCGCCCGTCATACAAATGGTCGTGCGCCGCCAGAACGCGCCGCGTACCGGGATGCGGGCGTTCACCAACATGGTAGCCGGCTGTCCCCGCAGAGTCAACCGCGATGTCGCCGCTTTTTCCGGCGGCGGCGACCATATCGGCGAATACCGCTTCCGCCATCGGTGAGCGGCAAATATTTCCCAAACAGATAAAAAGGACATTAATCATAAGCAAAGCGCATAAAAAAGTTTCGGGGAGTATAACAACAACTATTCCGATTGACAAGACGGGGGTATGGTTTTGTGAGATTTTGTTTTTTGGGGAACGATGATATACTTTTGGGTAGAAATTATCGCCCGGAGTTGGTATGTCTGACCGCTATCCCATCCCTGCGGGGACGCATGAAATTGAAATCGTCATTCGCCGTTCGCGGTTCATCAGCAATGTGATGTTCACGCCCACGGTGGACGATGCCCGCGCCTTCATTGCCGAGATTAGCCGCCGTTATCCCGATGCGTCGCATCACGTGTATGCGTTTGCGGTGGGATATGGGGCATCGGTGGTGCATGGCATGACCGACGCGGGCGAGCCGTCGGGGACGGCGGGCAAGCCGACGCTGGCGGTGGTGCGCGGCAGCGGCTTGGGGGATGTGACGGTGGTGACGACGCGCTATTTTGGCGGCACGAAGCTCGGCACGGGGGGGCTGGTGAAGGCGTACACCGAGGCGGCGCAATTGGTGCTGGCGGAAGTGCCGCGCGCCGAAAAGGTGGAAAGGCGGGAGGTTTCGGTGGCGTTGCCGTACCATTTTTACGAGCCGGTGCGGCGGTTGGTCGGGCAATATGAGGGGAAAATTACGGCGGAGGATTTCGCCGCAGAGGTTCGGCTCACGCTGATATTCCCTGTTTCGGCGGTCTCCGGTTTCGCGTAAGCGTTGTCGGAACTGACGAGCGGACGGATTCAACTCCCCGCCGAAAGCTGAAAGCTGACCGCTGAAAGCTAATTTATCAACGTCCCGAAATCGGCGGCGTTGCCGAGCAGTGCGTTTTCCACGTTGCCCGGTTCCAGCCCGCTGAAAATCATCGCCTGCATGGGGGGCATCGCCAGCGTTAAATGGTAGATGTCGCGCACTTTGGTGAACATCCCGCCGGTCACATCCGCCGTTTGCGCCCCGCCGAGCGACGCGACGACAGCATCCCAATTGCTTGAGTCGATATCCTCAATCAATTCCGCATTGGGGTCGGTTTTGGGGTCGGCGGTGAAAACGCCTGCCACATCGCTCGCCAGCAAAATTCGTTCCGGGTTCAATTCCCGCGCCAAATTGTCGAAGATTTTTTCAGTGGAGACGATATTCATGCCCTGCACCGCGTCAATGGCGGCATCGCCGTACACCACCGGCACGAGTCCATGCTCCAGCACCGCTTTGAGCGAGTATGTTTCCATGTACATCAACTGGTCTTTGCGGGTGCGGGCGCTGGCAAACGGCTGAAAATGGATCGCCGGGATACCGGCATCCAGCAACACATCCATCACAATTCGATTCAACCGGCTGGCGGCGGCGGTCACTTCTACCAGCCCGCGCCAGCTTTCCGTGCCCAAATCGCCCTGTGTCGTTTTATATTTCGCGGCGGCAACGTGCCCGAAACTGCCGGAACCGTGCCCGATGATGAGCCCCAGCCCATCCCCCCGCGCATCCAGCGCCGATTTGATTTCCGCCGCCAGCCGTTTCAGCACCGCGAGGTTCGGTGTGTTCGGCTGGGTTTTATCGGTGATGATTGCGCCGCCGAGTTTCAGTAAAACGAGTTCTTTGTCTGCCATAAAAATTTCCTTTGCTACTGACCGGGGTCAAAAAAATGGAGATTGACCGAGTCAATCTCCAACCCTGAAAATAGGTTTTTAGGCGGGAATGAATGGGAGTCGAACCCACCGACGCCGGCTGCTCGCCGCCGCCCACTGATTTTGAAGACCAGGCGCCCCACCGGGGACGATTCATTCCCACAGGTACGCGCTGATTTTGCCAGATTTTTCCGTAACTGGCAAATTACACCCAAACGGCGCGCGGGTAAATTCGCTCAATCGGTGATTTCTTTGTAGAATATTGTCATAAAATGTTGAGTAATGGCACAGAAGCAAGGGATATGTCATTGCGAGGGCGTAGCCCGAAGCAATCTCCGTACTCCATTGATGAGGATTGCTTCGCCTTCGGCTCGCAATGACAGTCGCTATCACTTACGATTGAGCCACTACCAAATGTTGCACACAGGAAAACACTATGGGCTTGACTGATATTTATCCGTTCATCAACATCCGACGCAATCACGGCTTGGAGCACGCCACCATCCACGTCCTTTCCGAGCGCGTGCCGCATCTATCGCTGGTGGGACGCAGCGATATGGGCGGCTTCACGCTGTATGGCAACGTTTCCACTAATGTGGTGACGGATGCCGCGCACGAAGCGTTGCGCCGTCTGCGCGCCGGGCACGCCGATTTAGCCGTCCATCCCCGGTGCGGCACAATTTTAGCCACCACCGGCATCCTCAGCGGGCTGGCATCATTCGCCGCCATCAGTTTTGGGGGGAAACCGGGCAAACGCTTCCGCTGGGGAGCCGTGCCGCAGACAATTATGGCGGCGACGGTTGCCGCTATTTTGTCGCAACCGTTGGGGCTGCTGTTGCAGGAACGGTACACCGTGACCGGCAACCCCGCTTCGCTGGAAATCACCGGCATCACCCGCACCAAAAACAGCCAAATGACCGTTCACCGCGTGAGTACACGGCAATAATTATGTTTTACATTTTTCACGGGCAGGATGATTTTTCCGCCAAAGAAGCGTTGACAAAAATTAAACGCGCCATCGGCACGCCCGATATGCTGGATTTGAATACCACGGAAGTTGACGGCAAAACCGCCACCGTCAGCGACATCATCAACGCCATTAACGCGCTGCCCTTTTTGTCGCCCAAACGGCTGGTCATCGTTTCCAACTTTTTGAGCCGTTTGGGGCGCAACAAAAATGATGCCGACGTTGCCGAGACGCTCATCAGCGCGCTGAAAAATATGCCGGAAACCACCGAGCTTGTTTTTTGGGATACGGTTGATTTAAAGAAAAGCCATCCCGTTTTGAAATTCGGGATGGTGCATAAAAATTGTGTGCATTATTTCGGCGTGCCCCAAAAACAAACCCTGCCCAAGTGGATTGAAAAACGGGTGCAGCAAAAGGGCGGCAAGATGGAATTTCGAGCGGGGCAGGCGCTCGCCAATGTGGTGGGCGATGATTTGCGCGCGCTCGACAATGAAATTGAAAAGTTGCTGCTCTATGTCGGCGATTCTCGCCCCGTCACCCTGGCGGATGTGGAATTGCTGTGCCCCTATACCGCCGATTCGGAGACGTTTGCGATGGCAAACGCCATCGGGCGGCGCGATACGCGGTTGGCGCTCGACCAATTGCACAAGCGGTTGGAAGAGGGGCAGAATCCGCTGGCGATTCTGGCGGGCATCGCCAGCCAGTTTCGGGGGTTGCTGGAAGTGAAAAGCATGGCGGAGGCGGGACTGACGCCCGCGCAGATTGCCCGCGAAAAAGGCTGGCGCAGCGATTATGCCGCCAAAATGCGGCTGAAAGAAGCCCGCAATTTCTCCATCGAGCGGCTGGTGCAAATCTTCGGCATTCTGCGCGATACCGATGTCGCCATCAAAACCGGCGAAATCGAACAAACCCTCGCGCTTGATACCCTCATCAGCCGCCTGTGCGGCGTGCGATAATCACGCCACGCCGCGCGCCTTCAAAATTGCCGCAAACGCTCGCAACATACTGTCGGTATTTTCGGTGTCCCCCGGCAAGGGGATGACTTCCCGATGATATGATGTGACCCAATCGCAATGCCAGTGCCGGTCATTCGCCGGTTTATACAGGTTGAAGGTCACATTTTCGGCTTGGTAGGTGTACACTTCTACCGCCTCATTGTGCCCCCGAAAAGTATGGTGGAGTTCCACCCCGTCAATCGTCACCGCTTCAAAAACAGTTGCCATAAAAAACCTCCGTTTGCCCATGTGATGTCATCATTATGCCACGGCGCACGTTGATATTGCAAAGTTGCCCTCATAAAAAAATCGGTGTATTTTCAAATAGAATGAACAGCGCCCCGGTCAGGGCTGTTGCAAAGTCGCTTGACAAACAATACTTTGCGCAGGAAATGTAGGGGCACGCTGCAGCGTGCCCCTACAACGCCACCGATTTTCGTTAAAACCGGAAGAAAATGCGTAAGAGCGGCTCGCAAATCGCCCCT
>JAJRSQ010000421.1 GCA_024278725.1 Chloroflexota bacterium | reverse complement strand
GGTGTTGATGGTCATCTTTTTCCCCGCTCACGTCAAAACCGTCGAGCGGACGCTCAAATCTGCGCCGATTGTATCCGGCGCAATCGGCGTGGCGACGATGGCGGCAGTGGTCATTTTCAGCACCATATTGATCATCTTCATCATCACGATTTGCCTGCTGCCGTTCTTCGGGCTGGTGGTGGCGGCGGCGCTGTTGCTGGGGACAGCCGCTTTGGGCAAAATTGCGGGCGAATACATCTTCGCGCGGGTCTCCAACCATACGCCCACACCCCTTGCCGCGACGGTGTTGGGGGTCGGCGTGCTGGCGCTGCTCGGCAGAATGCCCTTCGTGGATAATCTGCCGTGGATTGGCTGGACGTTTGCGGTGGTCGGATTTTTCATCCAGGTGGGAATCATTTCGCTGGCATTGGGGAGCGTTGTGTTGACGCGCTTCGGCACGCAACCGTACACCTCCGGCACAGGGACATCTTCCGCGCCGCCGGTGGGCTACCCGGCACTGCCGGAACATGCGCCCATCGTGCCCCCCGCATCGGCGGACGCCATTCTTGAACCGGACGATGCCCCGTCTCCCAACGACACCATCGCCGCGCTGGATGACTTGCTCCGCGCGGATGATGACCCGGAGGATGATACCCCATCGCCGGATGAACCGGAGGCGGGTTCGGTGTAAAAAATGCGGGTCTTTGGGAATTCAGGAGGGCTGTCATTGCGAGCGAAGCGAAGTTGAAAATACCCGAAGGGTGCAATCTCCATGAATGTCAGCGGAGATTGCTTACCCCGTTGGGGCACAGGTCGGCGCAAAAAACGCGCCTCGCAATGACATTTTACAAATTCCCTATGGCTTCCAATTGAGCCAAAAATGCGCAATCCGTCGGGGCACGATGCATCGTGTCTCCCCCCCGCTTTTGATACCCAAAACGGGCATGCTTGCGAGCGTGTCCGTTTTTTTGTGCGGGTGGTGTTTTTCAAACAGTTGGAATATCACGCGGGGCAGGCTATAATCATTTACGAATGACGAATGACGAATGACGAATGACGAATGACGAATGACGAATGACGAATGACGAATGACAAACCAATGATTCATGCTGAAAATTTGACCAAACAATTTGATGATTTCACCGCCGTGAACGGCATCAATCTCGATGTGCCGCGCGGCGAAGTGCTGGCGTTGCTCGGACCGAATGGCGCGGGGAAAACCACCACTATCCGTATGCTCGGCTCGATTCTGCGTCCAACCGCCGGACGCGCCACCGTCGCCGGTTTCGATACCGTGCGCCAATCGCGCGAAGTGCGGCGGGTCATCGGCTTGCTCACCGAGTTTCCGGGTCTGTACACCCGCATGAGAGGCGAAGAATACCTCGACTTTTTCGGCGAAATGCAGGGGTTGCCCAAATCGGTGCGGCGGGAACGGGCGGAAAAACTGCTCAAACAGTTTGAGTTGTGGGAGGCACGCAGCAAACGGCTCGGCGAATATTCCAAAGGGATGAAACAGAAACTCACTCTTGTGCGCGCTATGCTCCACGGCCCGCAGGTGCTCTTTTTGGATGAACCGACCAGCAATATGGATCCGCAAAGTGCGAAACTCGTCCGCGACGCGATTCTCGACCTGCGACGCGGCGAGCGCACCATCATCGTCTGCACCCACAATTTGGCGGAAGCGGAACTGCTCGCCGACCGCATCGCCATCATCCGCAGCGGCGAAATCATCGCGCAGGGCAGCCCCGCCGAGCTGAAAGCGCAGTTGCTCGGTCAGCCGGTGATGGAATTGCGTTTCGCGGATACCCTCAACGGGCAAATTGACCGGTTGGCGACATTGGTGGATGTTGTGGCGCATGGCGATGGCTGGTTGCGCTATACCACTCCCAACCCGATGCGCGATAATCCCCAATTGCTGGCGCAACTGGCGGCGATGAACACCCCTGTGGTCACCCTCAGCGAAGTTCGGCGCAGTCTGGAAGAAGTTTATCTGCAAATTGTGAGCGATGAGTGACTAATTTCCAATTACCGATAACCGATAATCAATTCCTCACCCTCCCCCGCATTGAGCGCAGTGCGTTGGGGAATGCGCTGGTCATCACCCGCCGCGAAATCCGCGATTCCTTCCGCGACTGGCGCATTATGACCCCCATCTTCGCCCTCACCCTGATTTTTCCCGTGCTGATGAACTTCACCGCGCAATTGGCAACCAACTGGGTGGCAAAATACGATGCCGCCATCGTCGGCGAGCGGCTCATCCCCTTTTTGCTGATGGTGGTCGGGTTTTTCCCCATCTCGTTCTCGCTGGTCATCGCGCTGGAAACCTTTGTGGGTGAAAAAGAGCGCAACAGCATCGAGCCGCTCCTTTCCATGCCCGTCACCGATTTGGAACTGTACATCGGAAAAATGCTCGCCGCGCTGATTGTCCCGCTCACCGCCAGCTATCTCGGCATTGCCGTTTACCTCATCGGGCTGAAATTTTCCATCAATTACACCCCGGATTTCTGGCTCGCCGTGCAGATGTTCCTGCTCACCACCGCCGAAGGGTTGGTGATGGTCTCCGGCGCGGTGGTCATCTCCAGCCAAACCACCAGCGTGCGCGCCGCCAACCTGCTCGCCAGCTTCATCATCATTCCGATGGCGCTGTTGCTGCAAGTTGAAAGCGTCCTCCTTTTTTGGGGCGAATATCTGGTTTTGTGGCTTATTATTTTGGCGATGTTGGTGGTGGATGTGATTTTAGTGCGCATGGGGGTGCGGATTTTCAACCGCGAAGAAATTCTGGGGAAAGAAATGGACGCGCTCAATCTCAAGTCCATCGCCCGCGAGTTCGGGGGCTATTTTTTGCGCCCGCCGGAACGCGCCGCCGACCGCACCGGCGCGCGTCCCCGTTTCAACCCGCTGCGAATGCTCACCCATGATGTGCCGGTTCTGCTGCGGATGCACCGATTGCCCATCGCCATGGTTGCCGCGCTGATGGTCGCGGGTGGCATCGCCGGTTCGTTTTTCGCGCCGGTTTTCCCCCTGCCGCCCGGCAGCGTCGACCTGTCCAGCCTCCCCGCCGATGCCTTCGATGATGTGCAGATGGTCAGTTTTCTGCCTTCTTTCAGCACCTGGGGCATTTTTCGGCACAACGCCGGGGTGATATTCCTCTCATCGCTGATGGGAATTTTCTCGTT
>JAJRSQ010000420.1 GCA_024278725.1 Chloroflexota bacterium | reverse complement strand
TCACTTGCCCGTAGCTGAGGGATGATTGCAGCCAGAAGCCGGGGCGATAGGTTCGATTCGCGTCCCATATCAGCGGCAACGCCAGCCCGATGGCAAAGGTGAGCAGGAAAGGGAGAACTCTTTTCCCCCACCCCTGAAGGGGGGAGAGCGTCACCGCAGGGTGAAGCACCAAAAATGCCAGCACCGGCGGCAGGAAGAAAATCCCCTGCTGTTTGGTTGCCACGGCGAGCGCGAGCCACACGCCCGCCCAAGCTGATTTTCCGCGCACTGCCGCCAGCACCGCCGCCATCGCCAGCGCAACCATCAACGGGTCGGTGAGGATGGTGGGGGCGAAGAGGATTGCAAACGGCGAAAGCACCAGCATCAGGGCGGCAATTAATCCGACGGTGGGGCGGTATAATTCCTCTCCCACCCGATATACCAGCCACAGGGTGGCGGCGTGCGCCAGCAGTGATGGCATGCGGGCAACGACATCGTTCACCCCAAAAAATTTGAAAAACCCCGCGAGAATGTAGATGAAGAGGGGCGGTTTGTCCACCGGCACAGTGTTCAGCATGGGGTCAATACCGCTGCTGATGAGCCGCGCCCACCCGGCGTACAACGCTTCATCGTGGTGCAGGGGGCTGGTCAGCAATGGCAGCGGCAGCAAAAGGGCAAAGAAAAATGCAAAAAGCAAAATATAAAATGAGGTATTCAAAAATGATGTTTGGGGTTTGGCAGCGGTGGGGCTGTCTATTTGAAATTTTTGCATTTTACCTTTTGAGTTTTACATTACTTCAGCAACCGAGCGTTGATTTCCTGCACGTGCTGCATGTGCGCCGATAAATCTGCCTGCAATTGCGCCACATCATCGCCATAATGCAGACGACGCGCCAAAAATGCAAATTCTTCGCTGTCGGCGGGGGGGACGGTGAGGTCGCGGGCGTTGCCGTGAACCATCCGCAGGGCGTTGATGAGCCGCCGCAGGAATTTGTGCGCCGCCAGCAACGGCTCGAAATCGTCGTGGCGCAGCAGCCCCACTTCCGCCAGCCGAGACATCGCCTCGCGGGTGTTGGTGGTGCGCAAATATGGATTGGTTGCGCCGTGCTCAATTTGCAACCCCTGCACCAGATATTCCACATCCACCAGCCCGCCGGGGCTGAGTTTGGCGTTCACCGTGCCGGGGACGACCCAATGCCGCACTTGCCGCTCGCGCATGCCGCGCATCGCCGCCACGTCGAAGGGGTCGCCGGTGTAGACGAAGGCATCCCGCCGCGAGACGATTTTCTCGCCGAAGGCGGCATCCCCGGCGATGGGGCGCAGTTTCACCAGCGATTGCCGCTCATATGCCCATGCTTCGCCGTGCGGGGCATAATAGCGTTCAAACGCCTCGAATGATACCGCCATCGCGCCCGAATTGCCATACGGACGCAACCGCAGGTCAAGCTCGAAGATGCCCGCCCGTTTTGCCCGAATGGCGTTCAGCAAATATTGCACCAGCCGTTCAAAAAATTCGGCGGTGGAAATGCGAGCCGCGCCGTCGGTGTGCCCGTTGCCCGCATACAGCACCATCAATTCAATATCCGAGGCGAAACCCAATTCGCGCCCGCCGCATTTTCCCAGCGCGCAGATGCTCACCGGGCAGGGCGAGCCGTCTGCCAGCAACGGATGCCCGTGCCGCGCGGTGAGCGTGTCCCAACCCAGCGAGAACGCCGCCGAGACCACCACCTCCGCCAGCTCGGTCAGTTCCGCCGAAAATTGCCCCGACACGGTGATGTAGCGCAAAATATGGCGCATATCAATGCGAAACATCTCGCGGTCTTTGAACGCATTCAGCGCCGAAATGCGGGCTTCATCGTCCGGTTCTGCCATTAATAATGATGATAGCTCTGCTTGCAGCGCGTCCTTCGATTTGCGCGTCGCCAGTTCCGCCGAATTGCGCAAGACGGGGAATAGATTTTCATACTGCATGCGCAGAAAATCCGTCCACAGAAAATCGCTCACGCCCAGCAATTGCGCCAGCGCTGCCAGCACGCGCGGCTGTTCCAGCGATACCAGCTCATCCGTCCAGCCGGGATGGTCGAACAGCCGGCTCAGGAATTGCTGGAAGTGCATCAGCGCGGCGGTGGGGTTCGGCGAACGGGGGAGCAGGTGGGTGAAATGTTTGGTCAGCACGATGGTGGCGCGGAGTTCCCGCAGCCGGTCGGGATGGGTGATTTTTTTGCCGTCGGCATCGGTGATGTGCAGTTCATCCGATACCCGATTGCCCGCCGTGCCGATGAAAACCCGCGTGATGTGCACGCCTGCCAGCGCCAGCGCGTTGGTCAGTTCGTATAAAAACCCCAGCGTGTCCACCGTGTCGATGCGCAAAATTGTGCGCTGCGGCTCGCCGGTGTTGTCAATATCAATATCAATGGGGTAAACCGTGGGCACATCCGAGCGCGCCTGATGATACAAATTGCCGAGTCGCGCAATCAATTTGCCCTGTGCGCCGGTTTGATTGTCGCTCTCCAATTCCCGCAACAGCGATTGCAAATCGTCGGCGTATGCCTCCCACAGGCTTTCCGCTGCGGGGGCATCGGCAGTGGGACTGACTACGAACACATCCACAATCTTTCGTCGCCCGTCGTCGGTGCGCGGGGTGCGGTTGGCGGGGGGACGGTAGGTGAACACATGCCCGGTGTGAATATTGAATCCGTGGGCGAAAAACAGCCCGCAAATCAGCGACAATTCACCCTGATAATCATACGCCACCACCGTAATTTGCCATCGCCCTTCGGTTAGCGGTTGCGCGTCCACCACCGCCAGCCGGTCGGGCGGCGAAAGTTTTGCCGCCAGCGCGGCGTGCCGGATGATGTCCGCTTCGGTGAAGACGGTGGCGTATGCCGGAGCGAGCCGCGCCAAATGTTTCTGCACCACCGGCGAAGTGTTTTTCGGGACATCGGTTTCATCGTCCGGGAAAAAATGATGGCGGTACACTGCCCGAATTGCGGCGGTGTGGCGGGAATAGCGTTCCACCAAATTCTCGCCGATATTTTCGCCGGAAAAACCCAGCCGTTGCGCCAGATGGGTCAACTCGTGTGGGTCGGTGGGGAGGGTGTGGGTCTGCCGGTTGTGCATCATCTGCAACCAATGCTCCACCGAGCGCAAAAACGTGTAGCCTTCGGACAGCACGCGATGTTCATCGGCGGTGATGAACCCGTGGGTTGCCAGCCGGGCGAGGGCTTGCAGGGTGTTTCGCCCGCGCACCTGCGGGTGGGAGTCGCCGTGCGCCAGTTGCAAATATTGAGCCAGAAATTCGATGTCGCGGATTGACCCCGCGCCGAGTTTCACTTCCCCCCAACCGCGTCCCTTTTTCCGCAAATGCGATTCGATGCGGGTTTTCATGGCGCGGACATCGGCTTGCACCGTGGCGGCATCGGTGGCGAAAATTATCGGTTCCGCCTGCGCCAAAAATGATTCCCCCAGCGCCATATCGCCGGCAATGGGGCGGGCTTTGAGCAACGCCTGTTTTTCCCAAAGTTGCGCATCCCGGTTCAAATAGGTCAGATGCGCCACCACCGAGGTCACCAGCGCGCCCGCCTGTCCCCACGGGCGCAAACGCATATCCACCCGGTACAAAAACCCTTCCGCCGTGACGCGGGTCAGCACATCAATCAACCGTTTGCCCAGCCGTTGGTAGCGTGTATCCGCCCCGGCGCTCAAAAAAAGCAGGTCGATGTCGGAACTGTAATTCAATTCTTCTCCGCCGAGTTTGCCCATGCCCAGCACCGTGAAACCGGTGGGGGAGATATGAGTGTGCCGGGCGGCGATGGTCAATCCGGCTTGCACCAGCGCGTCCGCCAGCCGGGAAAGTTGGGTGGTACGGTGGGCATATCGAACAAACCGAGCAAATCGCACGTGCCGATGCGCAGCAACTGCCAGCGCTGAAATCGGCGCAGCGCGTCGAGCCGGGTTTCCGGCGTGTCACAGGGGGCAAGTTCCTCGGCGATGCGCGCAGAGAAGTCGGCGCGGGTTTTCACCTGTGCCAAATTGTGGTGCGCCATCAACATCTCAAAATAGCTCGGCGTGCGCAGCAGAATTTCGGTTAAAAATTGACTCCCGCCCATCACCGTGACCAAAATGTCAACCGCGCGGGGATTGTCCGCCAGCGTGCGCGAAAATTCCGCACTGTCGGGGAAATTTTTCGCCAGCCGGTGCAAATTCGTCAGCACCCGCCGGGGTGTCACCGCGTCCGAAAGCCGGTTGACCAGCGCGGCGATGAATTCGCAGGGGTGGGGCGTGGCGTGCGCCAAAAATCGCAGGCGTTTCCACGCGGCGAGCGGGTCGGAAAAGCCGTGCGGAGTCAGCGCGGCGGCAATGGTGGCATCGGTGGGCTTTTCCAGCAGATGGCGGCAATCGGTTGGGGTAAATTGTTGTGCGACCATATCTCTATTATATCGAAAAGGAAGCGGGGGGAAAGTTGAATGTTTGCCGACGATGCGGTATCATACCTCTGATAATTTTGTTCGAAAGGAACGATTTATGGGATTGGTACGTGCGTTGTGGGGTGTGGGGGGTGTGCTGTTGCTGTTGGGATATGCGGTATTGAAACTTTTTCCGCCCGCGCTCGACACATTGTCGCAGGAGTTGGCGTGGTATCACTGGGGGGTATTGCTGTTGAACACCCCATTTGTGGCGTACTTTAAAGGGTATCGGGGATTTCAGCGCGGGTTTGCGCCCCGCGTCGCCGCTCGAGCCAAATATCTAACATCAAACGGCGCAAATATCTGGTGGACAATTTTCGCCCCGCTATTTTGCATGGGCTATTTTCACATCCTGAAACGGAAAAAAATTGTCACCTATGGGATGACCGTCGGCATGGTGGGGTTGATTGTGCTGGTGCGATTTTTGCCGCCGCCGTGGCGAGGCATCATTGATTTGGGGATTTTGGTGGGCTTGGCTTGGGGATTTGTCGCCGTGCTGGGGTACAGC
>JAJRSQ010000419.1 GCA_024278725.1 Chloroflexota bacterium | reverse complement strand
GCACGCTGCAGCGTGCCCCTACAACGCCACCGATTTTCGTTAAAACCGGATGAAAATGCGTAAGAGCGGCTCGCAAATCGCCCCTGCGGCATAAAATCATGAAAACCGGCAACCTTAAAATTTACTTTGCAACAGCCGTGTCTCAAAATCCCCCCTTGACAAAAACCGATTTCTAATTTATAATCGCTTCAAATTAAGATTCACCATAAGGATGAAGACATGTCACTTGAAGAACGATTGGTAACGGCGTTGAAAGCGCGGGGCAAAAAAGTGACCCCCCAACGGCGTTTTATCTTTCAGGCACTGGAAAAAGAAAGTCACCGTCACCCCACCGCCGAGGAAATTCTGAAAATCGTGCGCAAAACCCTGCCCGATGTTTCGTTGACCACCGTTTACAACACCCTCCACAATTTGGTGGAAATGGAGTTGTTGCGGCAGGTAGATTTGGGCGAAGGGATGACCCGCTTCGACACCAATACCGACATTCATCACCATTTGCTGTGCAAACGATGCGGGCGGCTAGAAGACATCCACCGCCAATTTCGGGGGGTGGCGCTGCCCAAAGAAGACGCCCGCGGATTCGTCGTCACCAGCCATCAAGTGATTTTTGAAGGCGTCTGTCCCGACTGCCAAACCACAACACCGACTCTAAAACACTAATTTCATACCACCTGCTCACAAGCCACATGCGTCACCTGAGCAGATGGTATATTTTTTTCATCCTAATTTGAAATGATTACTGTTTGAAAATGAAAACAACACGCGAGGAATGATGGTAACCATAACCCTGCCTATCCCCAAAAGAACGTGTGCCAATGTCTTAGCCGAGATTGTTGAAAATAACCCGGGCATCGAAGGGGCGATAATTGACCGATGCACCCACACCCTGACCATAAGTTTCAACCCGCAGCAAATTTCGGCGCGGGAGGTTGACCGGCTGGCGCTGCAAACCAGCCGCGCCATCAACCGTTGCCACCGGGGGCAATACAACACCGATTTGGTGCATACCATTGATTGCGTGGCGCTGACGGACGATACCGCCTCGCCATTCCGGCAAACAGGTATTTTCGATAACCTGTTTCCCGCGCCGGAAACACCGGACGATACCCCCACCCTCACCGAAGGGGCACTGCGAAAAGCGCGAAAATTCACCCGGCACATCACCGAACCGACGACGGAAAAACCCGCGCCGTGGTGGCGACGCAATTTTGAGGCGATATTGACCGCCATCAGTCTCATCACCCTGCTGGCGGGCGTCATCAGCGGCATGGTGGCGGGGAACCACTCGCTGGCAGTGGGGTTTTTCGTGCTGTCGTACGCGGCGGGCGGATACAGCGGGCTGAAAGACGGCATCGAATCGCTGAAGGCGTTGCAATTCGACGTGAATTTTCTCATGCTCGCCGCCGCCGTCGGCGCGGCAACCATCGGCGCGTGGGAAGAGGGCGCAACGCTGTTGTTCCTCTTTTCGCTCAGCAGCACGCTGGAAAGCTACGCCATGGATCGCACCCACGCCGCCATCAAAGGGCTGATGGAGTTGAGTCCCGACGAGGCGCTGGTGAAAATCGACGGCGGGGAAATGCTGATTCCGGTGGAACAATTGCACATCGGCGACATCATTGTGGTCAAACCTGGCGAGCGCATCGCCGCCGACGGGGAAATCATGCATGGGCGCTCGGAAATTGACCAGAGCCCCATCACCGGCGAAAGCATTCCGGTGGAGAAACAACCGGGCGACCCCGTTTTTGCGGGAACCATCAACGGGCAGGGCGCGCTGGACGTGCGCGTCACCCGTTTGGCGGAAGAAAGCACGCTGGCAAAAATTGTGCAACTCGTCTCCGAAGCGCAGAGCCAGCGCAGCCCCACCCAGCGCGCCATCGACTGGTTCGGCAGCCGGTACACCGTCGCCGTGGTTGTGGGCACAATCGCCACCATCTTCATCCCCTATCTTTTCATGGGCTGGGAATTTTCCACCGCATTTTATCGGGGGATGGTATTGCTGGTCGTCGCATCGCCCTGTGCATTGGTCATCTCCACGCCCGCATCAGTGTTGAGCGCGATTGCCAATGCCGCTCGAAACGGCATTCTGTTCAAAGGGGGGGCGCATCTGGAAAACGCCGGGCGGGTGAAAGTGGTCGCCTTCGACAAAACCGGCACACTCACCAGCGGCGACCCCGGCGTGACCGATGTCATGCCGTTGAACGGCACGCCCACCGATGTGCTGCTCTCCATCGCCGCCGCCGCCGAACTGCGCAGCGAGCACCATCTGGCAAAAGCCATCGTCCGCGCCGCGCGGCAGCGGGAACTCCCCGTCCCGGAAGCGTCCGATTTTCAGGCAATGATGGGGCGCGGGGCGCGGGCATTCGTGAACGGCGATGAAATCATCGTGGGCAAACCCGGTCTTTTCCACACCGATGGGGACGCGCTCGCCCTGCAAAACACCATCGCGCAATTTGAGCAAGCGGGTAAAACCGTGGTGCTGGTGAGCAAAAACGCCAAGCTGGTCGGGCTGATAGCCATTGCCGACAGCGTGCGTCCCGTCGCCCGCGCCGCCATTGCCGCATTGAAAGCCGCCGGGGTGGAACAGGTGGTGATGCTGACCGGCGACAACAAACGCGCCGCCGCGAATATCGCCGCGGAAGCGGGCGTGGACGGCTTTTACGCCGAATTGCTGCCGCAGGATAAAGTTCGCATTTTGAAGGATATGGAAGCGGAATACGGCGAAGTGGCGATGGTCGGCGACGGCGTGAACGACGCGCCCGCGCTCGCCACCGCAACCGTGGGGATTGCCATGGGCGCCGCCGGCACGGATGTCGCGCTGGAAACCGCCGATGTGGTGCTGATGGCGGACGATTTGGGGAAACTTTCCTACGCCATCGAGTTGAGCCGTCGCTCGCGCCAAATCATCCGGCAGAATCTGGTATTTTCCGGCGTTGTCCTCACCGTGCTGATTACCGGCGCAGTCCTCGGATTGATTCCGTTGACCATCGGCGTGGTGGGGCATGAAGGTAGCACTTTATTGGTGGTACTCAATGGACTGCGTTTGCTCCGTTCCCGAAAATAGTTGCGCCACAACAACACGTCTCATTCCTCCGGTACACCGTGCCGGGGGAAGTTTTTTTATTCCCCAAAAACCGCTATAATATCGCACCAAGTGAGGTCGCTATGCCCAAAAAATCGCTCGATGCATTGTTGCTCTTTTTTCTGGTGATTGCCAAAGTTGAAATTGATACGCTCGCGGACAATGTGCTCCCCGACCGGATTGCCGATGTCCAAAATCTGGTGGCTTCGTGGCGCTGGCAGCCGTTTTTCGCGCGGCTCGACCACCCTCAAACCGATGCGGTGACGATGATGCTGTATGTGCTCGCCTTTGGGATACTGCTGGCGTATGTGTTGGTCAGCGTGTGGATGGGTTCGGCGCGGCGGGCGTTCCGTTTCAAATTGACATTAATTTACGCCATCATCGGGGTGCTGGTGTTCGGCAAAACCGCCCTGCTCATCAATCTGCGCCATCAGAGTGTGCCGTGGAGTTACAGCCATGACGGCGGCGTCATCCAAACGGAAAGCACCATCGACTATTTTTTGAGCGGTAAAAACCCCTACGTGGAAGATTATGTGGACACGCCGATGGCGCAATGGGGCATCAACGAATATCGCACCGCGCTGTATCACTATCCGTACCTGCCGCTGACTTTTGTTTTTTCCGCGCCTTTTTACACGCTGGCAAACGCCACCATCGGCTGGTTTGATGAACGGATGGTGTACCTGTTGCTCTTCGCGCTGATGCTCGCGCTCATTCCCAAAATGGTGCGGGGGGAGGAAAAAACGCTGCTCGCGGTGATGTTCGTCGGGCTGAACCCCATTATGGCGGAAGATGTCATTTTCGGGGCGAATGACCCGTTTGTGCTGTTTTGGCTGGTGTTGGCGGTATGGCTGCTGGGGCGACAAAAAACGCCGTCCGCCAAAAATTATTTACTGGCATCGGCGGCGTTGGGGCTGGCGAGCGCCAGCAAACCGACGGCGTGGTTTCTGACGCCCTTCTGGCTGCTCTACCTGCTGAAAGATGTGTGGGGCGCTCGGCTCATCCCCCCGCCGAGCCGCCGGGCAGCGCTGGCGAAGACCGCCCTGCGCCGCGCGTGGACGCTCCCGGCGGTGGCGCTGGTGTTCATTCTGCCGTGGCTGCTGTGGGATGCGTTTGCGATGTATGACGACGTGTGGCGCTGGTCGGCGGGACAGGGGGAGACGGGCTACCAGATTTGGGGCTGGGGGGCGAGCAATCTGGTGCTGGGTTTCGGCTGGGTGGCAGACCGCTTCGCGTATTTTCCCTTCATCATCCCCCAAGCCATCGTCAGCGTGCCGTTGCTGGTGGGGCTGGCAGTGCGCCAACTCAAAGAAAACACCATCGGCACAATGCTGATGGCGTACGTGGTTTTTTTGCTGGTCTTCTTTTTCCTGTCGCGGTTTTTACAGCCAAATTATTTGGGATTTCTGGGGAGCGTGCTGGCGCTGGCATACTTCATCGACCCCGACCCGCTCATGCATCCAGCACCATCCGCACCGCCCGGGTGAGTGTTTCGGCGGTGAACGGTTTGGTTATCAGCACGATGTCATCGGATAAGATGCCTTTCGTCGCAATCAAATCGTTGGTATAGCCGGACATGAACATCACTTTCAACGCCGGTGTTTCGTCCGCCAGCGCCTCCATCAGCTCTTTGCCGTTGATGCCGGGCATCACCACATCCGTCAGCACCAGATTGATGGCGTGCTGCCGGTCGGACACTATTTTCAGCGCGTCCTCCCCACTCTCGGCGGTGAGGACGGTATAGCCCTGCATTTCCAGAATTTGCGTCGCCAAATCGCGCACATCCGCATCATCTTCCACCACCAAAATTGTTTCATTGCCCCGCGCCAACGCCAGCGTTTCCGCCCCGGAGGCGAGCAATCGCTTTTTCTCCACCTCGGAAGCGGGCAGATAGATTTTGAAGGTGGTTCCCTGCCCTTTTTCGCTGTACACCCAAATTGAGCCGCCATTCTGTTTGACGATGCCGAAGACCGTCGCCAACCCCAACCCGGTTCCCTTCCCTTTTTCTTTGGTGGAAAAGAACGGCTCAAAGATGCGCTCGCGCACATCGGCGGTCATGCCGACCCCCGTATCGCTAATGTTGAGCCGGACGTACCTGCCCACTTCCACCCCGAAATGTTCCCCAGTAAAGGTTTCATCCAGCACGACGTTTGCCGTTTCGATAATGATTTTTCCGCCGCCGGGCATAGCGTCCCGCGCATTCACCGCCAAATTGATGATAATTTGTTCGATTTGGGTGGGGTCAGCATCAATGAGCCACAAATCGGGCGAGAGCATCATATTGATGCGCACATTTTCACCGATGATGGGCTGGAGCATTTGCTTCATGTGTTCCACCACGGTATTTAAATTGAGCGGCTGCGTTTCCACAATCTGTTTTCGGCTGAAGGTCAGCAATTTGCGCACCAATGCCGAAGCCCGTTTCCCCGAATCGAGAATTTTATCCGCCAAACGGCGACGCGGGTCATCCTCATTGAGCCGGCGCTGCAACAATTCCGCAAAGCCGTTCACCGCCGTGAGGATATTGTTGAAATCGTGAGCAATGCCGCCGGTCAACTGCCCGATGGCATCCATCTTCTGCGCCTGCCGGTATTGCGCTTCCAACTGCAATTGCGCGGTGATGTCATGCATCACCCCCACAAAATTCACCGTGTTGTGATACATGTCGCGCACCGGCGCGGTAGTGAGTTCCACCGTGAATTTCGAGCCGTCCGGCTTCCGCGCCGTCACCCGCCCCGACCACGATTTCCCGTCGCGCAGCGCACGCAAAATATCCATCAGCGTTGCCGCCGGCATACTGCGGCGAATGAGTTTGACGGCGCTCAAACCCGCCACATCCCGGTGCGAGATGCCGGAAATTTGTTCAAGGGCAGGGTTGATGTACACCACATGTCCCCGGTGGTCGGTAATCATCACCCCTTCGGCTGCCTGCTCGATTGCCGCGCTGAGCATTCGCTGCGATTCCTGCAACCGCACGCGGGTGATGCCGGTAGAAATCTGGTCGGCGAAACTCCATGCGAAATTCACTTCCGGCGTGGTGAAGTGTCGCCGCTCCGGCGAAATCATGCTCAAAACAGCCACCAGAGAATCATCCACAAATAATGGCAAAAATACTATGGATTTGGTGTCTTCCGGCACCAAATGCCGTACCCCCTGCACGCGCGGTTCCGCATCAATATCGCTGACGACAAAGGGCGCGCGTTGAGCGAGCATGGCATACAATTCACGGTTCTCCGGCAACGGAATCGGCTCTCTGATGGCGGCGGGCACACCGGGGCGGCGGGCTTCGGCGACAACTTTGGCGGAGCGTGTGCCGGGGGAAATGACGGTCGCCACGGCGCGCGCCATGTCAAACACGTCGAGCAACTCCTGACACGCAATTTGCAGCACCGTTTGTTCATCAACCGCCACGGCGGTTGCGTTGATGATTTTGTTCAGGATGGCAAGTTCCCGGTTGCGCTGGCGGATATTTTCCTCCGCCTGTTTGCGTTCAATTGCCATTGCCACCTGTGTTGAAACAAATACCAGCATTTGCTCGTGCCGCTCATCCAACCGCACCGCGGGGTCGTATGATTGCACGGTCAGCACACCGATGGTTTTGTCCTCCACGTTGAGCGGAATGCCCAGCCAATCGACCGGGCGCGTCCCGACAATTTCCAGCGCCCCCGATGCGGTCAGCTCATCCAAAACTTCCGGCGTGCCCAACAGCGGTTTGCCGGTGCGCAGCACATACGCCGTCAGACTCTTTCCGGGGGCATGAGGCGCGACCTCGTCCATTTCATCCACCACATAGGGGAAGGTCAGCAGATTTTGCTCTTCATCAAACAGGGCGATGTAAAAATTGTCCACCCCAATCAGATTGCGGACAATTTCATGGATGATGGCAAAGAGTTCGGGCATATTCTCCGCCCGGTATGCGGCTTCCGTGATGCGATACGCGGCATCGCGGGTGCGTTCCGCGCGCCGGTGCTGAGTCAGGTCATGCACCATCAGCACCGCGCCGTCGAGTTTATTGTTCGCGGAAAATAACGGCGCGCCGAAAATTTCCAGTTCCAATTGTTTGCGCCATTTGGAATGGATGTGGATTATTTCGCCATTGAGCATCTCGCCGGACAGCACACAATGCAACGCCGTTTCGATGGGGGCGGTTTGCGCCAGCGGCAAATCCTGCACGTGCATATTGCGCAGGGGGAAATATTCATTGGCGGGCATACCCAAAATATTGCGCAGCGCCGGATTGCCATACACAATTGTGCCGTCGCCGTCCAAATACAAAATGCCGATGGGCGCACCATCCATCAAACGGCGATTGAACGCCTCAGACTTGGCGAGCGCGGCTTCCGTTTGCTTCCGCTCCGCAATCTCCAACCGGGCTTGCTCGAAGAGGCGGGCATTTTCCAGCGCAATCGCCACCCCGGTCGCCAGCGTTTCCAGAAAACGCAAGTCCTGCCGGGTGAACATATTCGGCTTTTTCCCCTGCACGGAAAGGACGCCCACCGTGCGGTGGTGAATCATCAGCGGCACACCTGCCCATGAGTGCGTTATATCGCCCCCGATTTGGATGGGGTTGATGGGTAGGTCATCTTTCTCAACGTCGCGCACCAGAAATGGGCGTTGGGTGCGCATCACATATCCGGTAAAGCCGCTTTCCTCATCCACTTTGAAAGTTGTGCCGAGCACATCGGTCAGCAGGACGCCATCTTCCACCGCCATCGCAATGTAAAATTCATCGCCCCCGGATTTATGCAGAAAAACCCCAAATGCATCAAGGGTGATGACCGCCGAGACCAGCTCGTAGAGCCGGTGCAACGCCTGCCGGGTATCTAAAATTTCGCCCAGCGCCAGCACGGCATCATACACCGCCGAAAGTTCCTGCGCCTGCCGCCGGGCGGTGGAAACGAGACGCATTTTTTCCAGCGCGGCGGCGACGTGGTTCGCCAGTGTTGCCGCCAATGGCACATCCTCAACGGTGATGTTGCGCCCCAACACCAGCAACATCCCCGCCACTTCGCCCTGAATAATCAACGGCGTGCGGATGATGGATTTTCCTGTAATTTCCAGCGCCGCCTCAGGGTTCGGATAATTGACGGCGCGCAACACTGCCATCGCCATCGGGGTGTTGTCGGCGATGAAGCGCGCTTCTTTGTACCTTTCCGGCGCGCCAAACATCTGCGCCGGTGATAGAGGAATGTAAAATTCATCGGGGAAACTGTCTGCAAACGGTTTCATCTCCGGGGGGACTGCCATCCCTTTGACCAATATCCGGTCGGGATGGGCGGAGCTGAACAGCATCAATCCGCCGTAAAAGTCCAATTCGGCAATTTGTGCGGCGAAGGTTTCAAAGACTGCCGCCTCGGTCTCTGCCCGGTGAATGGCATCGGCGGCGGCACTCAGCACGAATAACCGCTTATTTTGGCGCAAAATCGTATCGTATTGGGGTTCACGATTTCCGGTTGTCATGTCACCTTCAAACTATTACTGGGTTCATTTTCATTATCGGCAAATCCGAAAACATCTTTAGTCCTCTAAACAAAAAACCCACAAACAATTTTGTGGGTTCGTTGATGATTGATGTTATAGCGGAATTGCCGACTCATTACAAATGGATGGGCATCCCGGTGAGCACATGCGCCGCTTCCATGACGACCTCGCTCATGGTGGGATGCGGGTGAACCGTCTGCGAAATGTCCTCTGCCGTGGCTTCCACGGTGAGCATCCCGGCGGGTCCGGCGATCATCTCGGTGACGTGCGCCCCAATCAGATGCACGCCCAAAATTTCTTTGTATTTTTTATTCGCCACAATTTTTACAAAGCCGATATTTTCGTTCATCGCCAATGCTTTGCCGTTGGGCAGGAAGGGGAATTGTGCCGTTTCCACATCGAAGCCCTGCTCGCGCGCCTGCGCTTCCGTCAACCCCACCGATGCCACTTCGGGATAGGCGTAGGTGCAGCGGGGGAT
>JAJRSQ010000418.1 GCA_024278725.1 Chloroflexota bacterium | reverse complement strand
GACAGCCTATCGAAAATTGCCCGTGACTTTTACGGCAAGCCATCCCTGTGGACGCTGATATTCAACGCCAACCGAGACATCATCAGCAACCCCCGGCTGCTGCACCCGGGGCAGGTGCTGGTTATTCCACCAAATAATGAGTGACAAATGACAAGACACGAATATACCGCCAATTTTCACCAACACACCGTTTATTCCGATGGCGCAGGCACACACAGCGAACTCATCCGCGCCGGGCAAGCCGCCGGACTGGACGTGATGGTCTTCACCGACCACAATATTTATGTCCCCGACAAAGAAGGCTGGTATGATGGTTTGCTGGCGCTGATGGGGATAGAGGTGAACGACATCACCCAATCGCCGGAACACAGCCACTTTCTGGCGCTGGGCGTTGACCGGGATTTGGGGAAATATGCCGCCACCCCTCAAGCGCTCATCGACAAAGTGAACGACATCGGCGGGGTGGGGTTCATTGCCCACCCGTTTGAACGCGCCGCGCCCCTTTTCGGCGAAGGGAAAATCCCCTGGAAACATTGGGACGTGCAGGGCTACACCGGGCTGGAATTGTGGAATTACATGTCGGAATTCAAATCATTCCTCACCAGCAAACCCCGCGCGATTCACGCCGCCTTTTCGCCCGACCGGTTCATCACCGCCCCCTTCCCCGAAACGCTGGCGCACTGGGACAACCTGACCCGCAGCGGACAAAAAGTCGTCGCCATCGGCAGCTCGGATGCGCATGGGCAGGCGTACAGCATGGGTCCCATCACCCGCACCGTATTTCCATACAAAAATTTGTTCGCCGCCGTGCGCACCCATTTACTCATGCCGGAAAGGTTATCCAAAGATGTTGCCACCGCGAAACAGCAAGTGCTGGACACCCTGCGCGCGGGACACTGTTTTGTGGCATACGACCACATCGGCGATACCACCGGCTTTTCTTTCACCGCCCAAAACGCGGACGACCAGATGATTTTCAGCGACGCCGCCACCAACATCGCCATGCAAGGGGATGACATCGCCCTGGGCAACCTGAACATGCTGGCATTCAACATTTCCGTGCCCCGGCGCGCCGAAATCCGGCTGATAAAAGACGGAATCGTCGTCGCCACCGAACGGGGTGAATCCATGCAATATATGGCATCCGAACCGGGCGTATACCGGGTGGAATGCTACAAAGTGTGGAAAACAAAGTGGCGCGGCTGGATTTTCAGCAACCCGATTTACGTTCGCGCGGCATAAAACCATCACTGCGGTAAAAGTTTGCCGATTATGGCACTTTTGGTTATACTGCTGCGTCTGGAATGACCGTGAACTGTGTGTTGAGCGGGGACACCCTCACCCGGCTTGACGTAGGATTTTTTGAAGGAGAATTATTATGGCATTTGAACTGAAAGCTGAACTGCGCGAGGTGACCGGCAAAAAGGTGAAGGCACTGCGCAACGCCGGGCTGGTTCCCGCAGAAGTATATGGGCAGGGGATGGAAAACTTGTCCATTCAAATTGATGAAAAAACGCTGCGCCGTGTCTTGAGCGACGCAGGCAACACCAATTTAATTGGCATCAAACTCGGCAGAAAAAAAGCCGTGAATACGCTGGCGCGTCACATTCAATACTCGCCCATCAAGCAAAACATTTTGCACGTTGATTTTTACGCCGTCAACATGGCGGAAACCGTTGCCGTGTCCGTGCCCATTCAACTGCAAGGCGAAGCGCCCGCTGTGGAACTGGGTGGCGTCATCATGACCGGTATTTCCGAACTGGAAATTGAAGCCCTCCCCGGCGACCTGCCCGAAACCATCAACGTGGACATCTCCGGCTTGGAAAATTTCGGCGACTCCATCCACGTGGAAGCGCTGGACTTGCCGGACAACATCGCCGTGATGTCCAGCCCGGATTCGCTCATCGTCAGCGTGCAAGCGCCGCGTGTGGCAGAAGTCGAAGAAGTCGTAGCGGAAGAATTGGTCTCCGAAGTGGATGGCGAAGAAGAAGGGGAAGAAGCCGAATAATCTTTGCCCCCTCAAAAGCCCGTCGAATTTCGGCGGGCTTTTTTATTGCCCTTTCCGAAAAAGCAACAATATCCCCACCGCCAACACCGCCGAAACCGCCAGCCCCCCTTCGGGACCGAATGCCCCGCCGGTGAGCCAATCGGGACCGGCGTCCACCAGCCGTATCCACGTGCCCCCCACCGGCGGCGCACCGCTCACCGACAGCCCCAGCACGTTTCCCTGCATCCAATTCCACGCGGCGTGCATCCCGAACACCCCCCACACCCGCCCCTCTCGCAGGGCATACAGGGCGGCAAACACCCCGAACAGAAATAGATTCCCCATCGCCAGCACGCTGAGATTCGGGTTGAGGCTGTGCATCACCATGAACGTCGCCGCCGAGAGCAGAATACCCGCCCGCACGTTATACCGCGCGGAAAGGACGGGCAACATCCACCCCCGAAAAATCAACTCTTCCGCCGACCCCTGCACCAGCCAGCCCCCCAGCACCACCAGCGACGCCACAATCTGCATGGGCACAGCCTGCGGTCGAAAGAACCCGAACACCCACGGCACACCCACCGCCGCCGCAAACAATCCGCCGCCGACCAAAAAGCCCGTCGCCCACTTTCGGAAAACGTCGCCGCCCCCCAACCCCACCGACCGCAGCGAACGCTTTTCCACCCGGCTCACCCACAGCCACACCAGCAGATACGCCCCTCCGAAACCGGAAACCAGCGCCAGCATCTGCTCCGTCGCCGTTTGCGGAAATGCCGCCATCCGGATTTCAACCATTGACCGGGCGGCTAAATT
>JAJRSQ010000417.1 GCA_024278725.1 Chloroflexota bacterium | reverse complement strand
CGCATCGCAGGCAACCATCCGCATCGAAAGCGGCATCGCGCTGGTGGTCGTGATTCGTGATTCGTGATTCGTGATTCGTGATTCGTGATTCGTAAACAACATAACCGAGGAGAAAACTATGTCAAAAAAACTCATCCTGCTACTTCTGCCATGCATCATCCTGCTGGCGGCATGCGCGCCGCAACCGGCAGAGCCCGTCACCCTCCGATTGATGACCCACGACAGTTTTGAAATCAGCGAGGATGTGCTGAACCAATTCACCGCCGATACGGGCATTTCGGTGGAAGTGCTCAAATCGGGCGATGGCGGCGCGGCGCTCACGCAGGCAATTCTGGCGAAAGACAATCCGCTGGCAGATGTCTTTTACGGCGTGGACAACACCTTCCTGAGCCGCGCGCTGGACAACGATATTTTCATGTCGTATAATTCGCCGGAGCTGAAAAACATCCCCGACGCGCTGAAACTCGACCCGCAGAACCGCGCTCTGCCGGTGGATTACGGCGATGTCTGCCTCAATTATGATAGAGCCTTCTTCGCCCAAAGCCCGCTCGACCCGCCCGCGTCGCTGGAAGACCTGACCGACCCGGCATACGCCAACCTGACCGTGGTGGAAAATCCCGCCACCTCCACCCCCGGACTGGCGTTTCTGCTGGCAACCATCGGGCACTTTGGCACGGACGGCTATCTGCAATACTGGAGCGATTTGAAAGCGAACGGCGTCGCCGTGGCAGACGGCTGGGAGGACGCCTATTGGGGGCAGTTCTCCGCCGCCTCGGATGGCGACCGCCCGATTGTGGTCAGTTACGCCACCAGCCCCGCCGCCGAAGTCTTCTTCGCTGAAACGCCTCCCGCCGAATCGCCCACCGCCGCCGTGGTCAGCGATGAGACCTGCTTCCGCCAAATCGAATTTGTCGGCGTGTTGAAGGGAACCAAATATCCCGCCGAAGCGAAAAAACTGGTGGACTTCATGCTCGGCAAAACATTCCAGGAAGATATTCCGTTGAATATGTGGGTCTATCCCGCCAACAGCACCGCATCTCTGCCCGACGTGTTCACCAAGTTCAGCGTTGTCCCGCAAAACCCGGCGACCGTTTCGCCGGAAGATATTCAATCGAACCGGGAAAACTGGATTGAAGCGTGGACGCAAACGGTACTTCAGTGAAAAGTGAAGAACAAATAGTGAAGCTTTCTTCACTATTCACTATTCGTTATTCACTGTTTCTTTTGCCGCTCGCCTTCTTCATCCTCTTCTATTTTTACCCGCTGGGCGCGATTCTCAAATTGAGTTTCGCCCCGGCGGGGGGACTGGATTTTTCGGCGCTGGGGAAACTGGTGCGCACCGGATATTATTTGCGCGTGCTGTCTTTCACCTTCTGGCAGGCGACGGCGTCCACCGCGCTGACGCTGGCGCTGGCACTCCCCGGCGCATACGTCTTCGCCCGCTACGATTTTCCGGGCAAAGCCACCCTGAAAGCGGTCAGCACCCTTCCCTTCGTCCTGCCGACGGTGGTCGTTGCCAACGCCTTCACCGCGCTGTTGGGTCCGCGCGGCGTGCTGAACGGCTGGCTGATGGCATTTTTCGCCCTGCCCCGCCCGCCGATTGACCTCACCCATACCATTTGGATAATTTTGCTGGCGCACGTATTCTATAATTACAGCGTTGCGCTGCGCATCATCAGCAGCTATTGGCAAAACCTGCCCGCCGACGTGACCGAAGTCGCGCAAATGCTGGGCGCATCGCCCGCGCGAGCCTTCCGGCACGTGACCCTGCCGATGCTCAAACCCGCCATCGGCGCGGCGGCGTTGTTGGTGTTCATGTTCAGCTTCACCAGTTTCGGGGTGATATTAATTCTGGGCGGCGCAAAATTTGCCACCATTGAAGTCGAAATCTATCGCCAAGCGGTCAATCTCTTCAACCTGCCCGTCGCGGCGACGCTTTCGCTCGTGCAAATCCTGTTCACCTTCGGGCTGATGTGGGTTTACACGCGCACCCAATCGAATATGGCGCGTCCCGCCAAACTCAAATCGAGCCGAAGCGTCCAACGCGCGGTGCGCACGGCGAAAGACCGGTTGATTGTGGGCGGCAATCTGGGGCTGATGATGGTGCTGCTGGCATCGCCCCTGCTGGCGCTGATACTCCGCTCTTTCCGGGGCGAAAACGGATGGACGCTGACATTTTACCGCGAACTGTTCATCAACCGCCGGGGCGCACTCTTTTTCGTCCCCCCCGGTGAGGCGATTTTCAATTCCACCGCCATCGCGCTGACGACCGTGGTTTTCGCCGTCGCCCTCGGCATCATCATTGTGCTGATGCTGACCACCGGCGAACATCGCTGGCAAAAATGGCTCGACCCGCTGTTCATGCTCCCGCTGGCAACGTCGGCGGTCACACTCGGCTTCGGATACATCATCGCCCTGAATAAACCGCCGCTCAACCTGCGCGGCTCGCTCATTTTGGTGCCCATTGCCCACACGCTGGTGGCGATTCCCTTCGTCATCCGCAGCGTGCTGCCCGCCGTGCGCAGCATCAATCCGAATTTGCGCGAAGTTGCCGCCGTGCTGGGCGCATCGCCGCGAAAGGTGTGGCGGGCGGTCGATTTTCCGCTCATCCGGCGCGCGCTGCTGGTGGGCGCGGTCTTCGCCTTCACGGTCAGCATGGGCGAATTCGGCGCCACCGTCTTCATCGCCCGCCCGCAAACCCCGACCATGCCGGTGGCGATTATCCGCTTTTTGGGGCAGCCCGGCGCGCTCAATTACGGGCAGGCATTGGCGATGAGCAGTTTGCTCATGCTGGTCTGCGCGGTGGGCTTCATCGGGATTGAACGGTTTCGGCTGGGGGATGAAGGGGAGTTTTGATGGATAGTTTTCAGTTATCAGTTTTCAGTTATCAGTTTTCAGCGGTCAGCGGTCAGCGGTCAGCAAATATCCAATCTCCAATAACCAATTTCATGCATCACGTTTCGCAAATGACCCGTGACGAATGACAAAAAACAAAGGACGGAAACCATGCCTATTCTCACTCGATTGTTCATCAAAACATCATTTCTGTATTTGATTGCGGCGCTGTTCATCGGGGTGGCGCTGGTGGGGCGAAGCGTGTGGCAATTGCCCGCGTGGCTCGCGGGGTTGTCGCCCGTCTATTTTCACCTGCTGATGGTCGGCTGGGTGACGCAGTTGATTTTCGGGGTGGCATATTGGATGCTCCCCAAATATACCCAAAAGCAACCCCACGGCTTCGACGGGGTTTGGTGGGCGACTTTCTGGCTGCTGAATCTCGGCGTGCTGATGCGCGTCGTCGCCGAACCGTTCCGCATTGCGTCCCCCGCCCCGTTGTGGGGCTGGCTGCTGGCGGCATCGGCGGTGATGCAATGGCTGGCGGGCATCGGCTTCGTTTTTAACGCCTGGTTGCGGGTGAAGGAGCGCTGAGATGCCCAAACTGAGTCGTCGCTATGTTCATATGGCATTTTTCAATCTGATATGGGGACTCACCTTCGGCGGGCTGCTCCTTTTCCACAAAGGCGTGCCGCTGACACCCCTCATGTGGCGTTTGCTCCCGTTGCACATCGAATTGATGCTGGTGGGCTGGACGGTGCAATTCGTGCTGGGCATCGGATTCTGGATTTTCCCGCGTTTTTGGCGTTCGCGCGGCAACGAAACCCCGGCGCGCCGGGCATTCTGGCTGCTCAATATCGGCGTGTGGACGGCAGGATTGGCGGGCACGCTCAACGCCCCGGCGGAAATATTGCTCATCGGGCGAATTTCGGAGCTGGGCGCGGGGTTGCTGTTTGTGCTGTACGTCTGGCAGCGCATCAAACCGCCGGGAACCGGGGCGTGGGGGAAAAAACGTGTCTGACACGCCGCTGCTGAAAATCGAAGCGCTGACCAAATCATTTTCTCCCGGCACATCGGCGGTGGACGGGGTGAGCCTGACAGTCACGCGCGGGGAAATCGTCTGCCTGCTCGGACCCTCCGGCTGCGGAAAAACCACCTTGCTGCGCATGATTGCCGGGCTGGAAATGCCGGATGCGGGGCGGGTCATTTTTCGGGGAAAAGATGTAACCGCCGTGCCGCCGCACCGGCGGGGATTCGGGATGATGTTTCAGGATTTCGCCCTTTTTCCGCACAAAACAGTATCCCAAAATGTCGCCTTCGGGTTGGAAATGAGGGGTGATTCACCCGCCGAGATTCAATCGCGCGTGGGAGAAATGCTGGCACTGGTGGATATGACCGGCTTCGCAACGCGGGACATCAGCCAACTTTCCGGCGGCGAACAGCAACGGGTGGCGCTGGCGCGGGCGCTCGCCCCCAATCCGCAACTGCTCATGCTCGATGAACCTCTCGGCGCGCTCGACCGCGCCCTCCGCGAGCGGCTCATGCTCGAATTGCGGGCAATTCTGCGGCGGGTGGATGTGACCGCCATTTATGTCACCCACGACCAAACGGAAGCCTTCGCCATCGCCGACCGGGTGGCGGTGATGAATGCCGGGCGAATTGAGCAGGT